>NZ_QGMY01000008.1:300000-560696 GCF_003173355.1 Methanospirillum lacunae
AACCCATGGGCTTCAACAGATCAATCTGTCGATATTGAACGGCTTCACACGGAGTTTGGGATAGAACGGATAGAGACTGCAGTCAGTGACCTTCCTGATCTACCATATTTTATGAAGCGGGGGATTGTGTTTGGTCACCGCGATTATGGTCAGATCGCTAAAGCGATTGTGAATCATGATCCGTTTCATATCCTAACCGGGTTTATGCCCTCTGGCCATCCACATCTCGGGCACCTGATGGTGATGAAAGAAGTAGTCTGGCACGTCGAGCAGGGTGGAAACGGATACATATGTGTTGCTGATCGTGAGGCTCATGCTGTCAGAAATCTCTCGTGGGAGCAGTGTAAAACATTCGGGGATGAATATCTCTCCTGTCTGTTTGCTCTTGGATATGAGGGAGAAACATACCAGCAGAGTCAGAATAGAGTTGTACAGGATCTTGCATTTGAAGCTTCCACGAAGGTTAATTTCTCTGAGATGAGTGCCATCTACGGGTTTACTCCAGAAACTGATATCGGGCATGCGATGAGTGTACTCACACAGGTATCTGACATTCTTTATCCACAGGTCGATGATGAACCGGCACCAACTGTGGTTCCAGCCGGGCTTGATCAGGATCCTCATGTGAGACTTACGAGGGGTATAGCACATAAACTCCGAATGTTCACGGTAGAAGACCGTGAAACCCATATAAGTATTAGATCTAAAGAGGCCCCGAAAGAGGCTATGGATGCTGTACAAAAGGCATTCAAAGGATCAAAACGGTATGAGGGTCATATTGATGTTACCGGAGTTCCTCATGATATCGTCGCAAAAACCATCAGGGCCATTGAGCGGACAAATGGTGGTTATGGTTTTGTCACACCCTCTGCAACATATCACCGGTTTATGCCAGGCCTTACCGGTGGAAAAATGTCCTCAAGTGTTCCTGAAAGTATCATCGGGTTCTATGAGGATGATAAGGTGGTCAATAAGAAGATCATGTCTGCCCTGACCGGTGGGCGAATGACCTTGCAGGAACAGAAAGAACTTGGTGGAGAGGCTGACAAATGCCCGATTTATCTATTGAACCTATTTCATATGGTTACAGATGACACAGAACTGGCAGAAATTCACCGACGGTGTAAGGCTGGAGAACTGATGTGTGGTCAGTGCAAGAAAGATACTTCTGCACGGGTGCTCGCCTTCTTATCCGATTTCAGGGAAAAGATAGCAGTGGCATCTGATATCCTGGCCAGCAGATCTTGTTGATCTTTTATAGATCACTTCCCTTCTATAACTGAAATGGATGAAATTTCCTGGGTTATGTAACTATCAGCGTGTGATATGTTTTATACGGCAAATTAAATCTTCAGTCCTTGTTATGAGTGAGATATTCTTGTGTAGGTAGGATCTTCTCCATCAAAGGGTATTTTAATCTCTGTACCTTGTCGGCAATGAAAAGGGTCAACTGTCTCCTTCAGCCTCTTTTCAACAATAAAAAAACGCCAATCTCTGTTTATAACAGGAATTATGTGAATACTCAAACATTTCTGCTGTTCTAGCGATATTTGGTTTTATGGAGTCAGACCCATTCTATAATAAGTGATCACCTTCAAAAGATACTAGGTTTACTTATGAGGAGCTCGGGATATACTCCCTTATTCTTCTTCGGTTCATTTTTTTCGTTTAGATAGGGGTCTGGTTCTTTCCGGGCCCCTGTAATAATCGATTACCACTGTTCAGGTTTTCAGGAGATTAACCCATGTATGATACAATAATTCACCAATCACCGGTCATAACGATGATATCTCCCCTTTTATCCAGGAGGGGAGTATGCAATTAGCATTGAATGAGAAGCGACTGCTTCTTGAACTGAATAAAATCGGATCAGCTAGTCCGGAAAAACTGGCCCAGGTACTGGATCGCCCTGCAGAATCAGTCATTCAGTATGGAGGTCTTCTTTCACAGAAAGGTCTGGCAGTTGTTGAACGGAATGTTAGTTCAAGACTGATTCTCACTGATGAAGGTTCCCACTATTACTCTGAAGGACTACCTGAACGCCAACTCTATGAGTCTTTTTCCGAATCCTCATCTATTGCAGATCTCAATAAACACCCCCACGCAAAAATTGGTCTTGGATGGATGAAGCGGCTAGGTTGGGTCCGTATAGAAGATGGTTCAGTTATTAAAATTGGTAGTGCTGAAAAATCCCCTATAGAATTAGGGCTCTCTTCACCTGATTCGGCCACACCAGAGGTTCGAAAAGAACTTCTTAAACGAGGGCTGGCAGAAGAAGAAGAGTCTGTCCTCTATTTAATCAGTATTACAGATGAGGGGAAAAAATTCGCAGCATCGGGTCTGACCCTCGTTGAAGAGACCGGGACATTAACCAGCGATCAGATCAGTTCAGGAGCCTGGAGGGATCTTACCCTTCGCAGGTATGATATCACCAAGAAGCCCCGTCCAGTCTGGCCAGGCAAGATCCATCCATATCAGCGGCTTATCAACGAGATGAGGAGAATTCTCCTTGATATGGGATTTACCGAACTTTACGGTTCAGTTGTCCAGGGAGCATTCTGGAACTTTGATGCTCTTTTCCAGCCCCAGGATCACCCTGCAAGAGAGATGCAGGATACTTTCCACCTCAAAGAGCGGTCAGAGCTTCCAGGCGGATGGGAAAAAGTCAGGGACATTCATGAACATGGCGGCGATACTTCGTCATGTGGATGGGGTGGAAAATGGGATCCTGAAAAAGCAAAGGCAACAGTGCTCAGGACCCACACAACATCACTCTCAATTCAGCATCTTGCAACTCATCCGAATCCCCCTGAAAAGGCATTCTGCATTGGAAGGGTATATCGGAGAGAGACAATTGATCCAACCCACCTTCCTGAATTTGAACAACTCGAAGGAATAGTAATGGATGAGGATGTGAGTTTCCGTCACCTTCTTGGATATCTCAAAGAATTCTACGGTAGAATGGGCTTTTCAAATGTACGGTTCAGGCCTGCATATTTCCCATATACAGAACCGAGTGTCGAACCTGAAGTCTGGATAGATGGACTTGGCTGGGTTGAACTTGGTGGAGCGGGGATATTTCGGGAAGAAGTCACTGCCCCGTGGGGAATCACGAGTCCGGTTCTGGCCTGGGGGCTTGGTGTTTCACGAGTCGCCATGCTCAGAATGGGTCTCTCTGATCTCCGTGAACTCTACCAGAGTGATATCGACTGGGTCCGTCGGACACCGGTTATGGATGGAGGTGATTACTGATGCCGGTTGTATCGCTTCCATATAAATACCTTGAACGACTCACGGGAACTGACCGAAAGATGATCATCGAAAGACTTCCGATGATAGGTTGCGATATTGAACGTGTTCTTGAAGAACAGGTTGATGTTGAGTTCTTCCCTGACCGGGTAGATCTCTACTCAACCGAGGGTGTAGCCAGAGCCATGCGGGGATTCCTGGGTCTCGAAACAGGAGAGGAGAAATACCTGGTGGCCCCCCCGTCTCTCCAGTTTACAGTCGATGAAAATCTAAAAGATATCAGGCCGTACCTTGGATCAGCAGTTATCAGGAATATCTCTCTTGATAATGAAGCGATCATCAGCCTCATGGGAGTTCAGGAGGCACTTCACTGGGTTGTAGGAAGAGGTCGCTCAAAGGTCGCGATCGGTATTCATGATCTTGACAAGATCACCCCACCGTTCAGGTATTATGGTGCTCCGGTAACCCGATCATTTGTTCCCCTCGATTTTTCTGAGGAGATGACACTTGCCGAGATCATGGAGAAGCATCCAAAAGGTCGGGATTATGCTCATATTGTGGCAGGTAAATCAGTTATGCCCCTGATAGAAGATGCAAAAGGTAATGTCCTCTCATTCCCGCCAATTATCAACGGTGAACTGACCCGCGTGACCGAAAAAAGCAGGAACCTGCTCCTTGACGTAACAGGCACTGATGAGCGTGCCGTCATGACTGCAGTAAAAGTTATCACATCTGCACTCATTTCTGCAGGAGGTACCTGTGAAGCGGTGTTGGTAAACAGCAAAGCATGTCCTGATCTCTCGCCTGCCGAACGAGTTATAAGCGTAGCAGCGTGTAACAAATTAATCGGTTGTAATCTCTCTGCAAAAGAAATGGCCGAGGTACTCAAAAAAATGAGATATGGTGCCGAGGCTGCTGGATCTGACACAATCCGGGTGAACATCCCGTGCTATAGGGCCGATATCATGCATGACTGGGATGTCTTTGAAGATGTTGCAATTGGGTTTGGGTTTGATAACCTTGACACTGTGCTTCCACGTGCACCAACTCTCGGGTGTGAGCACCCTGTCATGGTTCGATCCGGTCTCCTTCGTGAGATTTGCTGTGGTCTTGGATATCAGGAGGTGATGCCATTTACGCTCTCCAGTGATACAGTGATGTATATAAATATGCAGCGGTCTGCACACCCCGGAGTCCTTCGTGTTCTTCACCCAATAAGTGAGGATCAGACTCTTGTCAGGACTGATATCCTTCCATTGCTCCTTGATCTTTTCAGGATCAATAAACGTCGAGAACTTCCTCAAAAGATTTTCCATGTTGGTGATGTTGTCAGAGAATTGAAAACCGGGCAAAAAATTGCTCTCTCTTCGACACATCCAGGAGCGGATTTCTCTGAGGCTTATGCAACAGCTGATGCAGTCTGTCGTGAGATGGGACTTGTATATGAAGTGATTGAAAGTTCAGATCCGGCATTCATCGAAGGCAGGCGTGCTGACATTGTAGTTGATGGAAAGGTAATTGGTATATTTGGTGAGATCCATCCCGCAGTGCTCAGTGCTTTTGACATTGATCAACCAGTCTCTGCAATAGAGATTGATCTGACCCTTCTCCCCTGAGCTCTTTTTTCAGAATCTGCAAACAGGTTCGAAATGTTCAACCGCTCTCCCGACTTACGAGTTGGTACCACCGAAGTCTTATGCAGAAACGATTGAGCATCCTGGTTTCAGGCAGAGTTCAGGGAGTTGGCTACCGGGGATATGCACGACTTATCGCCAACCGGTACTGTGTAACCGGATATGCATCGAATGAGCCTGATGGCCGGGTATCTATTATCGCAGAAGGGGATGAATTGGCGCTTGATCAGTTTGTAACTGATTTGTATGCTAAGGATGAGCCCCTGATTGAGGTTCAATCTATCGAGGTCTCTGAATTGCCCTATGTTGGAGAATTTGCACACTTTGAACCGCATTTTGGGGACTTTCAGAAAGAGATGTTTGTTAGATCAGAACTTGCACTTGAGTACATGCGTGAGATGCTTAAACTTCAGAAACGGTCCCTGAAGACTCAAACTGATATGCTCGATGCACTCCGGGATATGAAGAAAGAGTCAAAGAAACGTCGTGAAGTTCTAGAACGAATGATCGAAGCGATTCATTCACAAGGGTAATGAATATATGGTAATTCAAGATTCTCCGGCTGGACTTGAAGTCGGAAAAAAAGTGGATATCAGGGTTCTGGAAGCGATTGCCAGAAAGGGAGATGTATCTATCATCCTCTACTTTGAAGAGGACCTAGTAAAAACTTCTTCCTATGCAGAAGATTTGAAAAAGTATGGTCAATTACCTGATGATGAACGGCCGTTTATTGAACTTGTTTCTTTCATGTCATTTCAACGTGAGATGAGCCCGTGCTTTAATGATGCTCTGACTACGGTTCCTCTGATTATTACAATCTACTCAAATTCAGAAGAGTATAATGGAAAACCAGTAATAAAAGGAATCCTTCCATTTCTGGATGAGATGGATGCCCCCTAATATTTTATATATTAAACTAAATGTTGCGATATATCAGTGGGATCATATCGACCACAAAAAAAGATCTCATGAGTTTGTCTACCTGGTGTTTATCTATTCTCTGAAATAAGGAATGAATATATCTTTACAAAAACCACAAAAAGAGTAATATGGTAGGGTTGAAGTCAAGGGGTATCGGGGATATCCATCAGCAATTTAGATCACTTCAGGCTATTGTTGATCATATCCGATCTCAGGAGATGTTTCTTCAGGTTCTTGATCGTGAAGATGCAATTCCTGATATGGCAAAACGTCTCTCCCGTGAGGCAATTACTGGAGAATTGAAATCTAATAAGCGTCTCTTCCTTGATTTTTTTTACAATATGATCGCTTTATCTGGAGAAAGTGATCGAATTCAGGATGTTGAGTTTAAATATGTGGTGATTGGTGAAGACCTACTCGAGATTGACCGGTGCCGACTCTGGTATGATGAACTAGAACTTCAGATGCCGTTTGAAATAGGAGAAAAGTTTGGCAGGGCTGTCCTTGGGGATCAGATGAGTAATGTGGTTGAGACCATCACTGAGTTTTATAAAAAAGCTGAAGCAAGATTTGATAGGGAACTGGATGGAAATCTTGAACGCTGTTCTCTTCTTGTTCTTGAGGAACATTATCCCCAGTCTGCTTACCATATCACTGTCAGGCTTCCTGCAACAATCCTCAACGATTACCCTGTTTCAATATAATTTGGGTTACCTAACTGCCTTTTTTTCCGCATCAGGATATGATATTCCTCTGAGTTCCCTGATCTTTTTCATGACTTCTGTTGTATATAGTGAGATTCGCCTGAGTCGGTACGTATCTTCAGTCGATGCCAGGAATCTGATCTCACGAAGACGGGAGTCAGCGTCATCAAGGAGGGTATTTACGATATCCCCTCCGGCCCCTCCACCAGTTGGTTCGGGAATAATTACAGAAGATATAAATTGAAGGTTTCCTTTGTCCATGAGGGGAATCATGTCGATCCTCACCCGTTTGACAGCCTCATGAACATTCAACGGCCCGTTCGCAGCAAATCCCTTTCCTTCCTTAAAGCGATCCTTTCCTGAAATCCATATTCTTTTAACCAGATCAGGGAGTTCTTCGATTGTTCGGGGTATTGTATTCTGATGTTCTTGTCTCAAAAAGGATTTGCAGGCATTATTCATAAAAATAATCACTCCGGCTGTTGTGAAGAGCATGACCGGATGTGGGATTGATTGTATTGCAAGGATGGAAAGACGATAGTCTCCTGCTTTGAGTGACGATACTACCGGCGATTGCCGTGTTGGTTGTGTCTCCCGCTCTGGTTGAGTCTCTTCTACAGGCTCAGGAGGATGAACCGGACGTTGAGTGGTGGTTTGGTAGAGCTTGTGTTTATGGGCCACCATCTCAATGTTACTGTAAAGTTCCCGTTCCTTAAACGGTTTGATCAGATACCCAAATGGTCCAGATTCAACCGCGCGCTTGATAGTATCATCATCTGAATGTGCGGTCAGATATATGCTTGGTATATTATATTGTTGGTAGATCCTTTTCGCAGTCTCGATACCATCAATGTCCCCCTGAATTGTAATATCCATCAGGATGATATCTGGTTGTTTTTCTCTTGCAAGGGTTATGGCTTCATCTCCGTCAAATGCACTCCCAACAACCTCGTATCCGAGCTCCTTAAGTGTCTTTTCAAGGAGTACTGAAGTAACTGCTTCATCCTCGACAATGAGAATACGCCGTTTCATAGGTGCACCCGTTCTCCGGGATTTTCACTAAATACTATTTCTATCGTTGTTCCCGGTCCTTTTATTCGAGTTATCTCTCCTCTAAGCTGGTGAGTGAGCCGGGAAATAAGTTCAGTCCCAAGTGAGGTCCCGGTTGAACTCTTCTCTTCAGTTATTCCGCGTCCGTTGTCTGATACTATCATGTGATAAAAATGGTTCTGATGGGTGAAGCTCACCTTGATCTCCCCGTTTCCCCCTGGTTCAAAGGCATATTTGACGGCATTGGTTATCAATTCATTTAGTATAAGTCCACAAGGAATACACCGTTCAATGTCGAGAACGATGTCTGGATCGATATCGGTGATATATCTGACTGAAACATTAGCCCCAACATATTCCTGTTTCAGGTGATTAATGAGATTTCCCACGTATTCATTAACATTGATTCTTCCGATATCACGAGAACTGTAAAGGAGTTCATGGATTGAAGCCATTGCAAAGACCTGGTTTCGGCAATCCTGCAAAATCTCACTTGTCACTGGATCTGTTGTTCTCATTCCCTGAAGTTTGAGAATTCCAGAAATAATCTGGAGATTGTTCTTTACCCGGTGGTGAATTTCTTTTAACAGAAGTTCTTTCTCATGGAGGGAGGTAATGATTTGTTCCTCATCACGGATCCTGCTGGTTACATCACTGTATATCAGGAAGATCTCGCGAGCATTGCCGACATGAGTGTTTGAGAGGTAAATTTCCCTCCATTTATTTCCTGATGGTGTTTCTATCAGAATCCTTGACAGACTTTGAGGTGTTCCGGTTGTAATCAGGTTGTTGAGGGCTGTACTGAGTTCCTCAGGGATTACAGGGCCGAAGTAATCTTGAAATGTTTTGCCTAGCAACTTTTCCTTCTTCTTATCCTCCAGATTTTCAGCTGCTCTATTCATCTCTATTAGGATGAACCTGCTATCACCGTCATGGTCAAGAAAGATTGCGCAACCTGCATTCATATTTGAAAAAAGCATGTTCAGGCGGTTCTGACTCACTTTAACCTGGTCATCAAGGACCTTTTGACGGGTAATATCTATGATAAATCCTTCAAGGCCGATTACATCCCCGTTCTCGTTTAAAACACCTACTCCCTGCTCCCAGACCCATTTAAATTTCATGGTGTTGGTGAAGATACGATATGTCAGTTTGAACTGGGCATGCCTTTCTACAGCCCGCCTGATAACCTCCATGATCCGGGGACGATCATCAGGGTGAATAAGCGAGGTATAAGTTGGGTTCTGGTTCTGAACTAAATCTGTCGAATGATAACCTGTAAGAAAGAGACTTCCTTCACTAACATATTCCATTGTCCGGTCATTATCAAAACTACACTTGTACACCATTCCTGGTAGGTTTTCGATGAGAGTATTGACCATTCGTTCACTCTCGACCAGTGCGTCCTCAGCAAGCCGGTCTGAAATATGACCTGCTATCTGAACGACTATTCCCTGAAGAAACCTCTGGAGAGGAGGGGATAATTCCCGGTCATCTTCAAATGAAGCGATATGTATGAGGCCTATTGGTTTGCTATGATGGGTGAGTGAGATTACAGCATCTGAATGTATCTTCTCGGTTGTTTCAAGGATGTGTGAATACTCATGGATAGTCTGACTGTTTCTGAAGACTGAGTCGGTTCCCCGGAGTAATGATAAAAAGAGAGGGATTAGATGAGCCTGTATCACGTGATCACTATATTCTGAAGAGAATCCCTCTGTCATTGCAAGCGAGAGGTGATCCTGCTCATCCACCAGGTAGATAGCTGCTGCATCAAGGTATGAGGTAGCGATGGCTGCTTGAAGACAATGCTTTAAAATATCCTCGATTTTCTTTGAGTTTGCACTGGCTATGGCGAGATCCCGCTGGGCACGTAGGTTCTTCTCTGCTCTGACAAGTTCAACTGATGTGTTAACCTTATGAGCCAGTTCGGTAAAGGAGACATGCGGGCTGTTTTCCTTTTGTACATAAAAATTTGCCCCTCTGTTTAGTGCTTCGACTGCAACCGATTCACGTTCTCTGACCGTAAAGAGCACAAATGGAATTTGGGGGTCTTTCTCTCTGATCCTTCTGAGTAACTCAAGGCCATCCATTCCGGGCATAGCATAATCTGAAATAATTGCATCGTATCTTCGTAATTTCAGTTGTTTCAGCGCTTCTTCACCTGAATCAATAACATCAACAGAGAATCCGAACTTTTTCTCAAGGATTTGTCGCCCGAGGTCGAGGAGAACAGACTCGTCATCGACCAAAAGAACTTTTGTCATATCCACTCACCCAACATGGTCCCTCTGTTGATCTCAGCACGAGAGTGAATAATCGTTGGGATCTTTGTTTAGGCCAGGTCTTTCATAATACTCGGTTATGGTTATTATCCGACAATTTCACGAGCGATAGAACAGAAGAGTGACAAGGGTCCGGCTATGATGAATTTTCTTGATATCTCAACTGGAATGATTTCACCATCATGTCTTCGATGAACAGATCTGACCCTGAAGGTTTCTTCTTCCTCTCTCTGAATCTCCCACATCGTCTGCCAGATTTCTGTGCTGATCTCTGGATTAATGTCAAAGACAGTGATCTGCTGAATCTCCTCAAGTGAATATCCAAGCAATTTACATGCGGTCTCATTTGCCCGATACACTGCTCCAGTGCGATCAAAAAGGAGTATTGAGTCGGATGCCTGGTCAAAGACAAACCTGATGATTAAAAGTTCTCTTTCCAGCTTTTCCCGTCGCGTCATCTCTGCCATCAGGTCCTGATTTGCTGCCCTCATTTCCCGTGTTCTCTGTTTAATTACAGCTTCGAAGTTGGCATGGTAGATCTGCAGTTGTTCTTCAAGGTGTTTGCGCTCTGAAATGTCTGTACCAATTGCCTGGATACTTCCAAGTATTCCATCACTTGTGAATATCCCCCTGTACTGCCACTCTTCCCATGCTACCATCCCGTCAGCCTGTATCGTTTTAAATGCAATCTTTGCAATCGAGTTTTTTGGTGTCAGATCAGCTCGTAGCCTTGTGAGTCTCTCAAGATCTTCATGTGAGATAACGGGTTCATAGGGGAATCCTACTAGTTCATTCCTTTCTCTCTCCATCCTCCTGCAGAACGCATTATTGACATAGGTGAGTATTCCGTCAGGACGTGATCTGAAGATGAACTCGTTCTGGTCTGCTGATAGGGTTTCAGCCTCTTTTCTATAGATTTCAGCCTGGTGGAGAGCTTCTTTCATTCTTGTCTCATCCTTGAGGATGATTGCACATCCAGGACGCCCGTCATCACAGACCACGGGAATAATCGATATATCAAGCCACCGGTCAATACTTCTGACCCTTATGGTGAGATCAAGGTTGTCTTTCTGCCCCTGAACTGCTCGTTTGACTCTGAAGATCATATCGTTTTGCATGAGAAGGCTCAAACTGGGATCAGTGATCTGTTTACCTGTAGGATCGTCAGATAATCCGATGATCTCACAAAAACCGTTTCTGATAGCTCCCACGACCATCCGGCAGGTGATGAGAATGTAGGGATCACGTGTGCACACAGCAAGGGCTGAAGAGGGAATCCTATTTGAAAGATGGTATACTTTGGCTGTGCTCACAATCCGAAGATCTACTTCTCCTTTCATCTGCAGTCCGTCGAGGTACTTAGCCACCGTTGTCCGGTGTATCCCAAGCACCTGCGAGATGTCGGTAATGGACATTCCACGTGGATGCTCTGCGAGTTGTTCCTTGATTCGCCTGAGTTCTTCAAGATCTCCGATCATCTTCCCTTCACCTCAATCAAATGTCCTTCTCATATGTCGTACATATTATACTATCATATTACTAATTAAACTGAAGTGATCCATCTATTAGGTTTGACTCTCTTTTTGGAATTAAATTTTTGGGCCAATTGGCTCTCTAATTTATAAAAAGGATGAATTTCTGTCGAATAATTTCATTACAAATATGTACGACAGATGCAACTCATTAAATATGGGGGTGTATAACTCCTGATCAGATGCTGCGTACACCTCAAATGGTGTACGTGGATCACCCTGTCCTTTGGTTGTACCAGACTTTGGTCAGAACAACAGGGACATTCTTAACGATTAATCATGAAGGAGACATGTCATGGCTGAAGACTTTGAAGTAAAGCTTGAGAAGAAAGCCTACATTCCTGCCCCTCACTACCTTGCAAATTCTGCGCTGGGTAATTACAAAGAGGCTTATAACAAGTTCACATCAGATCCGGATGGATTCTGGGATGAAAAAGCACGTGAACTGAAATGGATGCGCCCGTGGGAGAAGGTTAGGGAATGGAATCATCCGTATGCCCGCTGGTTTACTAGTGCCAAGCTGAACATCACCGAGAACTGCCTGGATCGTCATGTGAACAATGGACGACGTAACAAACTCGCCATCATCTGGAGAGGTGAAGATGGAAGAGAAGAAGTCCTGACGTACAGGCAGCTGTACCGCTCTGTTATGAGGTTTGCAAACGCCCTGAAAAGTCTGGGGGTACAGAAGGGTGATCGCATCTGTTTCTATATGCCCTTTGTTCCAGAGCATGTGGTAGCAATACTGGCTTGTGCAAGGATCGGTGCTATCCACTCGATCGTCTATGCAGGGTTCGGAGCAGAAGCACTCCACTCTAGGATACGTGATGCTAATGCCAAGATTGTTATAACGGCCGATGTTGGTAAACGAAGAGGAAAGACGATCCCTCTCAAAAGTATTGTTGATGATGCTGTTCGCAATGCCCCCAGCGTTGAGAAGGTTATCGTGCTCTGCCGGGAGAAATGCCCACTGGAGTTGTACTCAGAATTAGAGGTTGATTTCTATGGGATCCAGGAAGGGATGTCGGATGAGTGTCCCGCTGAAGAGATGGATGCTGAAGATCCCCTTTTCATCCTTTATACAAGTGGGACCACTGGATCTGCCAAAGGGATTGTCCACGCATGTGGTGGGTACATGGTTGGAACCCATTACACCTGCAAGTACATCTTTGACATCAAGGAGAACGATGTCTACTGGTGCTCAGCTGATCCAGGCTGGATCACGGGGCACAGTTACATCGTTTACGGCCCGCTCTCAGTCGGTGCTACTGTTGTTATCACTGAAACAACGCCCGATTATCCTGATTACGGTGTCTGGTGGAGTATCATCGAAGAATTTGGCGTATCGATCTTCTACACTGCTCCGACTGCAATCAGGATGTTTATGCGGGTAGGCGAAGAGTGGCCTAACAAGTATGACCTAAGTTCGCTCAGAATCATTGGTTCGGTCGGTGAACCCCTCAACCCTGAAGCCTTCGAATGGTACTATCGGGTTATCGGAAAGAACCGGTGCCCGATTCTGGATACCTGGTGGCAGACTGAAACTGGAATGCATATGATCACAACACCACTTGGAATGCCGATGAAACCGGGTTTCGCCGGGGTTCCAATTCCTGGAGTGTTTGCCGATGTGGTTGACAAGGATGGAAACCCGGTACCTGCTGGCCAGGGTGGTCTGTTGGTCATCAAGGGACCCTGGCCGTCGATGATGAGAACCGTGTATAATAATGATGAGCGGTACCGGAAGTACTGGACCCAGATCAAGGATTATTATACAGTCGGCGATCTCGCGGTTAAGGATGATGACGGATACATTATGATCCTGGGGCGTTCTGATGACATTATCATCGTTGCAGGTCACAATCTCGGTACTGCAGAGGTGGAGTCTGCCCTTGTAGAGCACGAGGCTGTCGCAGAAGCAGCGGTTATCGGTGTTCCAGACGATATCAAGGGCCAGGCAGTCAAGGCATTCGTGACACTAGTCCAGGGATATGAGCCCAGTCAGAAGCTTGTGTCTGAACTGACATACCACGTGAGGATGAGTATCGGGCCAATAGCCATGCCAAATGCGATCGAGTTCATGGATAAATTGCCGAAGACAAGGAGTGGGAAGATCATGCGACGGCTTCTCAAGGCAAAAGAGATGGGCATAGATCCAGGGGATATTTCAACACTGGAAGAATAGAGAGACAGATTCCATGACTGAAAAAGGATTGCATGGACAGGGGAAATCAAAATATGATCCAATTGTTCTCGCAACTGATGGTTCAGCTTCAGCACTAGCAGCAACGATAAGAGCAATAAATCATGCAAAACGGGAAGGAAAGATGGTGCATGTCATCACCGTCTCCGGTCCTTCCCCCCTTGTTGGGGTTGAAAAACTGGCAGAAGATTATGCAGTTGGCAGAACCTGCAAGGTTGATGGAGTCTGGTTTGCTGAAAATTACGCTGACGAGCAGGATGTTCAGATAACCGTTATCAGAAGGGATGGCCCGATAGCCGGAGTCATCGTCGGGTATGCTTCTGAGGTTGGAGCCGATCTCATCGCGATGGGGAGTTCAAATCTCCATGGTGTAGCAGGGTTCATGCTTGGTGATGTATCTGAAGCTGTACTCCGGTTATCTGGATGTACTGTCTGGGCAGTTAAACCCACACGAGAGGAGATGGAAAGGGTTGTTCAAAAGGTAAAAAAGTATGTTAAACCAATCAAAACGGAAAAATCTGTTGATCTGATACCCGATAAGAAACTTTGGAATATTGGAATGATCATGTTTACCCTCTATGTGGTTGCTTATGCTGTCTTTACAGTAGTTGGAACCTTTATGAGAGATATTCTTTCAATGAGGGTATTTGGTCTCAATCTCGCGATATTATCAGGAATGGGTATCATAATCGCTGCAATAGTAATTGCCCTTGCATACAACTGGTACGCCGGGACCAGGGCAGTTCTGGTATAGAGGAGGGAGATAATGGATTATAGTTTCAAACCACTCGCATTCACAATATTTGTGCTCATCACCCTGTCTACCCTTGCTCTCTCATTCTATGCAGCAAGGCGTGTTAGGACAGCAAGTCACTTTTATACTGCAGGAGGAGGCGTAAAGTGGTTTGTCAATGGCATTGCATTTGCTGGAGATTACCTCTCGGCTGCCTCGTTCCTGGGTATCGCAGGAATGATCGCCTTCTCTGGATTTGATGGGTTTATGTACTCGATCGGATTTTTGGCTGGGTGGATTGTTGCCCTGTTGATTATCGCGGAACCACTTCGCAAGATCGGGAAGTTTACCTTCGGTGATGCCCTGGCCTGGAGGTTTGCAAGTAAGAAGATACGACTATGTGCTGCTCTTTCGGCATTGGTAGTTAGTATTTTTTACCTGATTCCTCAGATGGTTGGGGCCGGATCAATAATCCAGCCGCTCATTGGTCTTCCATATGAGGCTGGGGTCATCATCGTCGGTGCTGTTGTGATCCTGATTGTAGCAACAGCAGGTATGGTCTCAACAACCTATGTGCAGTTCATCAAGGGATTTCTCCTGTTGATTGCAGCCGGAGCCCTAACGGTTGGGGTACTTGCCGTAGCAGGAATGGGGCCATTAGAGTTTATCTCAACAGTCCTGAATAGTCCGGCGATCACGGTACCGGCAAGCAATGGAACAGTAACAGGTGATGTATTCATGACTCCGGGAATGAAGTTTAAAAATCCTCTCGACTTCGCCTCCCTGGCTCTTGGGCTGATCCTTGGGACTGCTGCATTGCCGCATATCCTGATCAGGTATTTCACTGTTCCAACCCCTGCAGACGCACGGAAATCTACCGTAGTAGCCATTATTGCCATCGGGGTATTCTATGTCCTGACCCTGTTCCTGGGTCTTGGTGCTAATTACTTCATGACGGTGGATCCAAAGAACTCAAACCTCTCTGCTCCGCTTCTTGCAGAGTTTATCGGAGGGGAATGGTTCTTTGCGATCATCGCATCAATCGCGTTTGCAACCATCCTTGGAACTGTATCCGGGTTAATCATCGCGGCTGCGGGCGCAATTGCCCACGATATCTATACTGAAGTGATGGGGAGGAGATCTGATGACAAGAAAGCACTTCGGATATCCAAACTAACGGCGGTGACAGTTGGGGTGATTGCCATCATTCTGGGTATCATTTCCAAAGGACAGAATGTAGCCTTCCTTGTAGGGCTGGCCTTTGCCATAGCAGCATCAGCAAACATCCCTGCTCTGATATGCACGCTTTTCTGGAAGCGTAGCACCGAGCGGGGGATCATAGCTGGGATCCTGACCGGTTTACTACTCTCCGTCAGTTTAATCCTGATAAGTCCGACAGTAATGGGAAAAGCCGCGCTTTTTCCGCTTGAAAATCCCGGGATTATATCTATTCCGCTGGGTTTCCTGGTAACGATTCTGGTATCATTAACAGGGAAAGAGAAAAAGAGACCAACCGGGATAGAGAACCCGGCTTCAATGTAATTTTTTCATAGATATTTATCTGGTTGTTCCTGCAATGTGTACTAATATCTCCGGTTAAATCATGATTCAAACCGGACTTATTGGGTATATCTGATATTATGTCTGAAATATGTGATGGAAAGAGCCGTGGATCGATCCACTCCGGTCTCTGTGTTGATATTATTCAAAAACAGGATCAACGATCCGGAAAGAAGACGCGTGGGGTGGTGAGTGAGATCCTGACTGGCTCGTCTTTTCATCCTCACGGCATCAAGGTGAGACTCAAAGATGGCACAGTCGGTAGGGTTTGCACAATAATTCAGGAAGAAACCTTTTCACTCAATCAGGCGCAGGATTAAACCAGCGTACCTGATATATTCATCCATTTCCCCTATGATGTGTTAAAATCGAAAAACCGAAATTATCTTTTCCCTTCCAAAGCACTCTCTTTTCTCTGAAGGGACTGGAATATGCGCGGAGTGACAATCCTCTTTTTAACATATTATATCGTAGCAGGATAGGGGAGATAACTTATCCATTTGCTCTCTGCCCTGACTTGATGCGCGAAACCTGATATGATTGCAACTGTCAGATACATACTGGATATCTGGAACAGGAGGAATGGCTGGTACGATCTGCCCGCGAATAGTTCTGATGTCATTCATGTGTCTGGTACTTGTCAGTACTGCCACTATTGGTGATGAGATCAGAGAGAAACCTAACAACACTACTCATGATGGTCCGATTCAAGTGATTCTTGATTCTGATTCTCGTATGGTAGAGATTGGTGATGAGATCCTTCTCAAGGGAATTATTGATAAATCGCTGATTGGAGGTGCTCCGTCAGACGTGGTTATCCTAATTTCGGCTCCTGAAGGTAGTCTTGCTGACACTTTCATTTTGTCTTCTCCTGATCAGCATGGGAAATTTTCCTATAAACTTCCTGCAGATGTGGGTGGAACATGGGGATTTGAGGCATTATATAATGGAGTTAATAGCCCCAAAATTATGGTTGATGCGGTCCCATCAACCAAAGCTGGAAAAACCACTCTTACTTTATCGGGATGGCCTGCATACCCCCGGGTCGGTGATGAAGTAGTCTTTAAAGGCAGGCTCACCGATTCATCTGGGAAAGGTGTGCCAAATAGGGAGATTGGATACCAGTCAGAATCATCAGGTAAAAAATTAGGATCTAATGAGAGTGGTCCTGATAATTCTAATTGGGATGTCCTGGGCTTCGGTCAGACTGATCAGATGGGGGAATATAATTTTAAAATTCCGGTCGTTCAGGATGGTGCGATAAATGTACGGGTTCTCTTCAATGGCGATGGGCAATACACTCCATCCGAGAGCAAAATAATCAGTTTAATAGTGAAAAATCCTTAAATCACTTTTCTTGTATTGTTAAATTTGGCTACGTTATTTCTCATCTTGTGTGCCTGTTTGTTCTCATTTTTCTGAGAAAAAAGTAATTAGTAAGTTATTTTTTTAGGAATTTTTCAGGTTCTTTTTTAAATGCGTCAAGGCATCCTTTACTGCAGAAATAAAAATTTTTGTTCTGGTATGTGGTTTTGAACTGAGCATTTGCCATCTTTACCTCCATTCCACATACCGGATCAATGGCGGTATCTTCAGATAGTGTCTGTGGATTTTTCATACGGATTGGTGGGGTGTACTTCCTTAAAAGTAATGATAATGATACTACTGTCACTGATGAGAGTGCCATGGCAAGGGCGCCATACTCTGGTCTGAAGATAATTACTGGGTAGAATAGGCCCGCTGCGAGAGGTATGAGAATAATATTGTATGCAAATGCCCAGAAGAGATTGAGTCTGATTCGTCCCATAACTTTTCTTGCCAGTTGAATAGCAGCAACGGCATCGGTTATCTCATCCCTTACAAGGATGATATCTGCACTTTCTATTGCAACATCAGTTCCGGATCCTATTGCAATACCTGTATCTGCTCTGGTGAGTGCAGGTGCATCATTGATCCCATCCCCGACAAAAGCGACTACTTCTTTCTGCTGCTGAAGCCTGGATACTTCATGTTCTTTCTCGTCAGGAAGCACATTGGCAATAACACGGTCTATCCCAACCATCTGTCCTACTGCCTGGGCTGTTCGTTGGTTATCACCGGTTACCATCCCTGAAGAGATATGCATCTGTCTCAGTTCAGCAATAGCAGATGAAGCTGATGGTTTCACTGAGTCGGCTACGGAGATAAGTCCAAGAAGTTGTTGGTCTCTGGATACAAGAATGGTAGTCTTTCCTTCCTCCTGTCTTTTTATTATCTTATGATTCGCATCTGATTCGACAGGGACACCGGCTTCAATGATGAAATGCTGATTTCCTGCCCTGATTATTCCTCCGGCGATCTCTCCCATCAGACCCTTCCCGGGTAGATAAGTAAACTGGTTGACATCTACCGGTTCTATTCCTTCTTCAGATGCTTTTGAGATAATTGCTTCACCGAGAGGATGAGTTGAAAGATGTTCAAGAGCCGCAACATAAGAGAGAAGAAGTGGGCGTGAACCGGTGAATACATCAATGTCGGTTACTACAGGTTTTCCTTGTGTAAGGGTTCCGGTCTTGTCGAAAAGTACCGTGGTCAGGCGATCTGAAATCTCAAGACTTTCACCATTTCTTATTAGTATTCCAAGCTCAGCTCCTCTTCCAACTCCAACAGTGATGGCAGTCGGTGTGGCAAGACCTAATGCACAGGGACAGGCGACCACCAAAATTGCGATCAGGGTTTGGAGTGCGAATTGAAGCCCTGCATCAGCTACAAAGAACCAGAAGAAAAATGCTCCGATTGCAATTACTAAGACAACCGGGATGAACCATGTGACAGCAGTATCCGCTATCCGTTGAACGGAAGGTTTTGATCCCTGGGCATCTTCAACTAATCGTATGATCCGCGAGAGCATCGTGTCAGCACCGATCCGTCGTGCCTGAAATGTCAGACTTCCGGATGTTGCCAGAGTCCCGGCTACGACCTCATCCCCTTGTAATTTTTCAACAGGAAGAGGTTCACCTGTCACCATGGATTCATCAACAAAACTGGATCCAGATATTACTGAGCCATCCACCGGGATTCTGTCGCCCGGTCTGATGACCACCATGTCACCCACGATCACATCCTCAATCGGGACTCTGATTTCTTCCTTATCCCTGATAACTGCAGCAGTATCAGCCTGTAGTCGCACCAAGGACTGAATTGCCGATGAGGTCCTTCCTTTTGCTCTCGTCTCCAGGTACCTCCCGAGCATGAGGAATGATGTCAGCATGATTGCAGTCTCGTACAGGATATAACTCATATCAAGCACTATGCCAAAAGTTCCAAGCACACTTGCAAGATAAGCAACAGTTGTACCCATTGCATACATGACATCCATATTCAGAGTCCGGTTTTTCAATGACGTGAAGGCAGCCCTGAATATCGGCATGCCAAGCCAGAAAAACGCTGGAGTCGCAATTAAAAACTGAAGGTAGATTAGTGGATACATCAGGTCTTTGGGTGCTGCCATTAAAGCCATGAGGATGGCTGATATTGCAAATCCTGCGATTACCCGTGTAAGTTTGTCATGGAGGTCTGCCTGAAGTCCATTATCACCTGTCTTGAGGGTCCCTTCCTTATCTGTGCCTAGGTACTGGTATCCAGCCTTTGTGATAGCGTCCCTCATTTGAAATAGGGTGACAACATAGGGATTATAGGTTACATATGCCCGTTCTGAACCAAGATTTACGGTGGCCGTAATAACTCCATCCAGTTTTTTAAGAGCGGTCTCTATTGTCTGTGCACAGATAGCACAGGTCATCCCTCCTATCCGTATGGTGACCTGTTCATTGATTACTCCAAAACCACTTTTTTCTACTTCTTTGGTTAGTGTTGCGTGGTCTGTAATTGCTGGGTTAAACTCTACAACTGCTTTTCCCGTTCCAAAGTTGACCTGTGCATTGGAAACCCCATCTGCAGAAGAGAGCCCTTTCTCTAGGTTGATAGCACAGCTGGCACAGTGCATTCCTGAAATTGCCAGTTCTATCTTCTTCTTTTTTTCATCTGCCATTTTTACCCGAATTCTCCTGTTCTGATCTATTTACCTGCCGTTCTTTTGAAGTGAAAAATGCCTGATCGTATCTTCATTGTCGTTTCAAGTCGTTGAACATTCCTGCCGTTTTCTTAAATAGAAAGAGATGATCACTATTCGATATGATACTCTGTACCGCCCAGATATCACCCTGCTGGCAGAATCCTGAATGCACCCTGACCTCAATAAAAACCAGAATTGCTGAAGCAGTAGAATATGATGCGTCTTTTATTTCATTTCCTGAGCAGGTAATAACGGGTTGGGATCCATTGGATGGAAAGAATTTTGTCCAGACTGAAAGTGATGAAATTGTATCTGTCTTATGTGAATATGCCTGTGATTTTAGTATCGGAATTCTTGGTTCATACCGTGAAAAGTATCAACCCCACCCACGTAACACAGCTATCGCGATTGCTCCGGATGGCCGTATTCTTGGCCGTTATTCAAAAATGCATCTCTTTTCACCTGGTCATGAGGATCAGGCATATTGTCCTGGAGAAGAGATTGCGCTGTTCTCTTATGATGGCTGTAGGTGCGGAATAGCAATCTGCTATGACCTCAGGTTTGCTGATCTCTTCAGACTTTACCGTGATGCCGATGTAGATCTGGTAATGGTACCAAGTGCATGGCCGGCTTCCCGTATGCGATATTTTGAACTTTTTGCCACAGCCAGGGCAGCAGAATTTCAAATGTATGTGGCTGGGATTAACACAGTAGGAAGGACTCCAGTAGATCTCTATTCTGGCGGCTCACTTATTGCTGGTCCAGATGGGGCTGTGATCTGCAGAGGATCGGAAGTTGAAGAACTTCTCTTCTCTGATATTTGTCCTGATCTCGTTGCTGGTATTCGTGAAAGTTTTCCTGTTCATAGTGACCGGAGGAGTGAAGTCTATCAGAATCTTTCCTGATACTGTCTGGAAAAAGATGTAAGATTCCCCAAAAAAAATTATGCCTTTTTTGTGATGTTTTGAGCCTGGCTTGTATTCTGTGTTGTATACTGAACATTTGGTTCAGAATAAAGGACATTGGTGATGTTCCTGTAGTATGTAAGTCCCTGTTCTGTAGTCATATTTGGCTGAAGTGAAACAAGTTGAAGGCCAGGCATACCATATGCTGTGTAATCTGTCATGACTGAAGCATGAATCGCAGCATTTGTGGTATTTGCATACACAAGCATATCCTGTGTTGTGTGGAAAGCTGTCTGGTTATATTTGACAAACAGACCCCCGGATGTTGAAGTATTGCCTGCTGGTGGCGGTGAGGTGGTGGTGCTGTTCTGGCCCGATGCACTTGCAATCGAATAGATAGCATTCTTCTCAGCATATTTTACAGTTGGGAGACTCTGGTAATATGAGATTCCCTGTTCGATTGTCATTCCTGGTGGTAGAATGACTAGTTCAAGACCGGGTATGCCCTGTTGAGAATAATCAGTCTTCACAGTCGCACCAATCGCTGCATTTGCCTGCATTGAGTATGCCTGCATAGACTGGTTGTTTGGAAATGCTGAAGGGTTGAACTGAACCAGTAGTTCGCCCTGTACATACGAAGCCGTAGTAACATTTGGTTGCGGTGGGGGTGTGGTTTTATTATCTCCAGGTATTGCAGTGGTGTTATTGACTGCTTCAGATGGTGCAGTTTGGGCCAGGACGATCACCGCAAGAAAGAGACCTGCGATCAAGGTTAGCACGAGGGCTTTTTGTCTCATATCGTATGATGGTATTGTCTGAACTATTATTCAGGCTTTTGCTCAACCAATTGATCAATGTAATTCAAACGGGGTTTATTAACAATCTATTATCTGAGTTTCATCACAAGAGATTCATTTTTTCCGAACCAATAGTATTTTTTATGGGCGACTCTGGATCATATCGCTTCTCCAAGCGTCTCTCCCATGTACCGGCCTCTTTTCTTGGTGAACTGTTTCGGGTTTCATCCCAGCCTGGTGTGATCTCTCTTGCCGGCGGCCTGCCTGATGCAGAACGATTTGATGTTGAAGGCATTAAAAACGCAGCAGTGGAAATATTCGCGCAGGAAGGAAAGACTGCTCTTCAGTATACAACAACAGACGGATATCTTCCACTACGGACCTATATTGCACAAAGGTATCGCTCACGTCTTGGCCTGAATGCAGATCCCAATGATATTCAGATCGTAAACGGTTCACAACAATGTCTCGACCTTCTCGCAAAAATTCTCATTAATCCTGGTGATCATGTTCTCATGGAACGACCCGGATATTTAGGGGCGATTGAGGCCTTTTCTTATTATGAACCAGTAATTGATTCAGTTCAGACTCTTGATGAATCTGCAGGTCCTGACCTTGATGTTTTGCAGAAACAGATAGTAACTGATAATCCAGTACTCTGGTACGGAATTCCGAACTCTCAAAACCCGTCAGGAATAACCTGGTCATCTGGTGTTCGCAGGGATGTCGCTGATATTTTGGATGGTTCAGACACTCTCTTATATGAAGATGATGCCTTTGGTGAACTCTTCTTTAATGGACGACCCAGGAGCCCGGTCAAAAAATGGCTCTCTCACCAGACTGTCATGACCGGTTCATTCTCAAAAACAATATCTCCAGGGCTTCGGTGTGGATGGATATGGGCTCCTCATCCTGTAATTGAAGAATTTAACCGGGCTAAACAGGCTTCAGATTTGCATTCCAACCTGCTTTCGCAGATGATACTGACAAGATATCTGGAGAATAATAATGTAGATGAGCGCATCAGGGAGACAGCCAAAATTTATGGGGAACGTTGTTATCTCATGCAAGAGATCATTGATGATCAGTTTCCGCCCGGCACTCATCATACCAGTCCTGAGGGTGGTATGTTCATGATGGTTACCCTTCCCTCTGGTATTGATTCAATGGAACTCTTTAGGAAGGGGGTCAGTAATGGAGTTGCAGTAATGCCCGGGTTTCCTTTTTACATTGATGGAGGTGGGAGTGATACCATCAGGTTGAATTTCTCGGCAGTAGGTTTAGAACAGATCTCTGAAGGAATGGAGAGGTTATCACAGGTTCTTAGAACCCTGCTATGATTTGTAATTTTATATATCTCGAGATATGATGGGGCCTGTTATGGTTGTTGTCTCATCAGGACCATAACCAAATAGGATGCAGCCGTACAGTACCCCCAAGTGCATGCAGTCAGGAATGAACTCTGAAGGATCTAGTCCGGCAAAGCAGGCCTATATTATGGGCCTAAAAAAGTACCGCGATGGAGATCTGAAAGCGGCCTGCCCATATTTTTCTCAGGCTATTGATGGGGGTATTGATGATTTTGACATTCTTTACTATAGAGGGATGTGTCATCTTGAAGCAGGAGATTATCAGTTAGCTTTAATCGATTTTGAAGTACTGGTCAGGCAACAGCCAGAAAATCCAGAATACCTCTTTCGACGAGGTTTTGTTCACTATAAACTAGGAATGAGTACAGAAGCGATTCGTGATCTGGCTCTGGTCCCTGAGGATTTCGATGATTGTTCTATCAGATGGCATTACCTGGCTGTACTCTTTTATAAACTTGGTGATTATGAGGCAGCACTTGGTGCCATCGAAAAAGCTCTGACTAAATTCCCAACCATGCCCAAGATATGGTTCAATGCAGGAGTAATCCTTGCGGCTATGAACCTTAATGACCGTGCTGATCTTGCATTTGTTACAGCTTCCAAAATAGATAGTCGGCTCACCAATGCATCCCGTATGATTCTGGAGTGACAGTGTGGATTTTATCAGTCTACTCGCAATAGCTGTCGGCCTCGGGATGGACTGTTTCGCGGTCTCAATAGCTGCCGGAATAGCAGTTCGTGAGAGTCGATTATCGGTCATATCCAGAATTGCAATTTTATTTGGCCTGTTTCAGACAGGTATGACACTGCTGGGATGGGCAGGAGGTTCATTCATCATCGCATGGATTGAACCTTTTGACCATTGGATCGCTGCAATTCTTCTGGGAATCATCGGGGGAAAAATGATTCAGGAAGGTTTATCCGATTCTGATGAGAAAGGAATCGATTTTTACTCAGTATCAGTTCTACTTCTCCTAGCTGTTGCCACAAGCATTGACGCACTCGCTGTAGGACTCTCCTTGGCAGTATTGAAGGTTCAGATTCTGATCCCTGCTCTTATAATTGGGGTTTGCGCTGTTGTAATGTCTGGGGCCGGGTTTTTAATCGGTGAGCGTTTTGGCGATCATATTGGCTCAAAAGCCGAGATAATTGGTGGGATTGTTCTGATCTTTATAGGTCTGAAGATCCTTGCTGAACATATTATTGGAGGTTAAAACTATGAATCAATCAAAAACAGACTCTGCAATATTTATATGCTCTTCAATATGGAAACGTATCTTGAAATGCAGACCATTTTTAATTCTCTCACCTTTTGTTATCCTTGTTTTTTTCCTGCTTATGTGCGGATGTACCACATCTCCAATATTATCTAATAATCCTAATAATACTGGTCTCACAATTCTTGTTGATGACCCTCATGCTTTGGGTATGGTACAGAATCTTGGTCGTGAGTATGAGAACAAGACTGGTGTTTCAGTTTCAATAAAACAGGTCCAAAGTACTGGCGATGATGGAGCATCTTATCAAAAAGGTGACCTCCTTATTGCTGGCATAAGTCGCA
Source organism: Methanospirillum lacunae (assembly GCF_003173355.1). NCBI lineage: Archaea > Methanobacteriati > Methanobacteriota > Methanomicrobia > Methanomicrobiales > Methanospirillaceae > Methanospirillum > Methanospirillum lacunae. The sequence goes on from NZ_QGMY01000008.1 coordinate 324,559, forward strand.
TTCCTTTTTATGCCTCAGAAGACCGATTGGACTCACTTAATACCTTTTTAAGCACCAACTCCACAGTCAATTGGAGTGTAATGGAAAGGCCGTCTCTCAATATGGTAGGTGAATATCCTGAGCATTCAGGCACAATTTATGCCCTTCCATTCAGCCAGGATGCGCTAGGTATTGTGTACAGGTCTGATCTACTGGATGATCCAAATGAGTCTGAATCTTTTTGTACAACCTATGGATACCCTCTCGGAGTACCGGGACGCTATAGTGAACTGAGAGACATCGCAGAATTTTTCTCCCGTAATTCTACAAATCTGTCTGGAATAGGATTTGCAGGTCTTGGTGGATCTGATCCCATTTCTTCTCCTTGGCTTAGTATTGTCACCTCATATGGATCTGATATATTCGGGGCTTCTTCTGGCAAGGCTGCAGGAACATGGAATAGCAGCAAGACTGTGATGGCTATGACTGCTATGCGTAATCTTTCCAGGTATGAACCTGTTGGGGCAGAGAAATGGGGGGACAAAGATGTTGCAAATGCTCTGAATTCAGGAACCATTGCTGTGGGTATCACATGGTTTTCACAGTTCCCTGATATTCAGACAGCTGCTGAAAAGCAAAATCTCTCATTTGGGTACATCCCCCTTCCTGGTGAGATCACTGCAGATGGATCCTTTAGAGCAATAACGGTACGGATTGACGGGATTGGACTTCTCAAAGGTGGATCGCAAGACCGTGCAAAAGAATTTCTGACCTGGCTCTACTCTCCAGTAGTGCAATTTTCTATGGCAAAGTCTGGTCATCAGCCTGCCCTCCTTACTGTGCTTGACTCGTATCCATATCTCAATATGAATCCATTCAACCGTGCATTACCTGAAAGCATGCGGATCGGAGTGAGTGCTGAAAAGGGTCAGTATGCTAATGAGGTCCGAAATGTGACTGAAAATGCTGTAAAGGCTATTATTTCACCCGAAGGAGACGTATCTCAAGACGAAATATTAAAAATTCTGAATACATCTGCAGCTTTGATCGATTCAATCAGACAAGACGGAGTATCCAAACCCTGAAACTTTTTTATCCGTTTTAATAATGATGGGCATGGGTATGTAGTGCGAACTTCAACCCCTATCTGAATCGGTGGTCGAGATAAAAATCTTTGATTTTTAAATACCGCTAGACAAAAATCATGCGTATTTTCCACGCATCCCATGTGTGTCTACGTAAAACCACCCGGTAAGGAGTGAAGCCGAATGGCAGTGGCTTTCTCGCAATACTGATATTATATCAGTATTTTTAACTTAAATCCAATTTAATATCTTATTTCTTAAAATGTAGGCATTATAACATATTTTCCTTGAACTCTCTGGACATTGGATGTTTTTTCTGAACCTGAATTGTGTGTTTCTTTTTTTCTCATAGCGAATCGTCGCTAAAATATCACTGTGTTTCAATAATTAACCCGAATAGGGCAAACTTTAACCCCCCATCTACTGACCATTGATTCAGAGGTCAATACCCCCGGATATCAGGAGTGTTGCCTCGAAGGTCTGTAAACAGGAATATCCGCATAAGATTCATCTCCTGAGTGGTATACGTGACGTCGGTTTCCGGATATACGATCCGGCCGGCAAAACCGGTCTCCATAACAACTGTTGCATCGGGTGGTTCGACCCACGGGCCCCCGTTCTGCATTCATGGATCACCTACCAGACACATCAACCCCACCAGACAGCACGTGTCAGATCCGGATGACCCCCCGGCGTTCCATATGACCGTGGAGATGGATTACATCATTCCCATCCCCCCTGATTGCATCCCGTCAGGGATTCCTGTTTACAACCTTTCTCTTTACTGATATGTCCAGTTTCCACACCCGATAGTAACCCGGATTGTTCTCAGGAAGTGTTCGCCTGATTTCTGTACCGGATTTAATTCTGGGTTTTCTGTTTTCGGTATACCTTTAGTGCGTATCATCAAGCGGTTCAGGAAGTGTTTCAAAATTGTTTCCACTCTGATCTTTTTTAATCAAGATCTGATCCCTGTTCACAACTCTGCAAAACGACGTGTATATGAAAAAAAAGGGTTCGATATCACTCTTTTGGCGATTTATGAGCGGCTTTTATTAATGATTCATCGTATCTTTAGGATCCTTCATGATCTCCCTGAATCGATGATTCATTTTGCTATCAGATAGGCATTCTTCTATGAAAGTCACAACGCGGGTAAGTTTATCGCAAGAATCTGGGGAGAGTCCGTGTTCCATGATGCAGGCTTCACGGTCTGCTGTCTGAGCTTCCACTCCTGCAAGTTCGAGTAGTCTTCTGATGATGAGATGCGAATCTTTGGTCCTTCTGGCAATACGGGATCCTGCATCGGTAAGCGTAACACCCCCATATGGCTCGTAATTTACCAGACCTGCATCAGAAAGACGTTTAAAACCATCGGTTACCGTCGCTGGAGTTATCTGAAGGGCTGCTGCGATGTCACGTGATTTTGCATACCCCTTCTCCTGTACTATTTCAAAAATTACCTCGAGAAGATCCTCTTTTCGTTGTGATATTTTATCTTCTGCCAATTGATCTCCTCTGTGTCTCTTGTGACATGTTTATTAAGAACTGTGTAATATCTGGATCTTATTGATGATATACTCTGGCTGTTTGAATTGATAATTAGACATTTAAACAGGATCTAGATATTGTTCTTGTTTGCTGCAAATGTTCAGAAAGTTTGTGATAATCCATTCATTCCTGACTTCTGGATGGAATAGAACACCGTACCAAGGACGGTCGTTGGTTCGTATCATCTGTATCCCTGCTTCAGACCTGGCGAGGACAGTTACATTCCCTGATATTTCAACACCTGAGCGGTGTAGTTCCCACCCGGTGAACTGTTCTTTTCCATCAAGGAGCTGATCTCCGTTTACACATCTTATCTCTGTCATTCCTATCGCCTCTGACGGGATGAGCCTTCCCCCACTGGCTATTGTAATCAATTGCATCCCTGCACAAATTCCGAGTACAGGGCCGGCCCATTCCAATACCCATTCAGGGAGTCCTATGGTGAGGTAATGGTCATCCATCAGTGAAGTACCTGTTAGGATAATCCCCTTTAGGTTACTAGGTCTCTTGAGTGTAGCTAGCGGGAGAACAATAGTTCTAAATCCGGCGATCTGTGTTATGATTATAATCGGGCTTACAAATTCACGCTTAAGCAGGGAAAGATCCTGCCTAGTACAGTCAAGGATCGCGATCATTTAACCTCTAACTCAGCTCCAGTAATCAGGAATCTTCCGTTATGGTTTTTATAAATAATCTCTGATCCTGTTATAACGATACGCCGTTTGAAGAAGGGGGCATCACAGACAAAGCTTTCGTATTCTCCCCCTTCACCTGTGAGTGAGATACCATATCTATCCCTGATTGACATCAGCCGGGTTACAAATCTTGGGTCCATCCTTCTACCTAGCCAGGTTTCATCAAATGGTGCTGAGAAAACTCCTGCAATATATATCTCAAATTGGTTATCTATCAATTCCTGCAGGTATTCTTCCTGATTGCAGAGCCAGAGTGGATTGAATGACCAGAGTCCCAAATCGAGACAAATACGCTGAACACGTGCAGCCTGGTACACCGATTGAATAGCACCCGAAACAATTCCATTAATATCAAATCGGTTTACAGCCTCCTGAAGTGAAGCCTTGAGATCATCAAGTTCGACTTCTTCCTGACCATCTGTCTGATATTCGATCAATGGAATTTCTGCTGCTTCTGCCTGGAGACGAGTCAGTTCGATGTTTGGGGTATGAAACATGTAACTGTCAGTGTTCTTTGATAGAATCGTAACAAGACAGACTACTTCATCAGTTTGCATTGCTTTCCAGCATGAGTATAATGAATCCTTCCCTCCTGAAAGAAGAACTGCCAGTCTCATGTCCTTTCTCCTGAATAGTTGGCTCTTATCTCTTCAGAAAAGGATCTCCCATCACTTCTGAGTATACCTCTGATAATCACATCCTCTCTGATTCCATCTTTCAGAAGATGCTCTCTGAGTAGCCCTTCTTTTTTCATTCCGAGTTTCTCCAGTACTCTGCCAGATGCCAGGTTTCGTACAAAATGTGATGCGGTTATCCGGTGCAGAAGTAACTCATCAAATGCGTATGTAATGACCGCTTCTGCTGCTTCGGTTGCATATCCATGGTTCCAGAATGGGAATCCTATCCAGTATCCAAGCTCGGCACGGGCATGTTCGGGCTCAAGCGTGAGTCCAACCGCACCGATTATCCATCCATCTTCTTTCCGTGTTACTGCAAAAACCACCTGTGATCCCTCAGAGTACCATATCTCATGGGAGGCTATCCAGATCTCTGCCAAACCGGGCATATAAGGGTGAGGAATATTAATACAGCCGTGGGCAACCTCTTCTGACCCGGCAAGTTCCTTTACGATACATGCCTCTTCATAAAGAAATTTCCTTAGTACAAGCCTGGTGGTCTTTAGGATTGGATAGTTATCTATCATCTTGATTTCTGGATATTGAAATGAAACGTCTGAAATACCTAATTATTTCTCCAGATTACAGGTTTTCCCAATTCAGAATATGAGGTGCCTATACAAAAAAAATGAGATCAACCCGGTTTTATAATAAATTGAGATGAAAAGGGCATTAAGACATCTTTACCCTTTTCTATTTTGGTATCATGCGAACAGATTTGTGATTGCATGAGTCATATTTTCAAAACCGGTCGATAGAAGGACGCCTGGATCAATCCCAAGGATCGGGAAGATGAAAATAAAGTATGCAAATGTACCGATACTGCTCCCGACATTTGCAAGTGCTGCGACAAGCACCACCTTAAAGAGTGGAATCTTTCGCATCTCCGCAAATGACTCGGCTGAGAAGATCTTCTTCACATCTGATGGTCGTGGTTTTCTGATTTTTGCTTCAACAATTGCTGAGAACCATCCTGCTGCGATAAGTGGATGTAGTGCAGAAATTGGTGAGACGAGAAATCCGGTTATAGCTGAGAGGGGATGCCCACCTGCGAGAAGAGTGCATGCCATTGTGGGGATTCCATGAATGACAACCCAGTACATAAGTGCAAGAATGAGCACATCAGTCCCGACTCCTGAGAAAACAATGGCCAGGATGATCAGGGCGAAGACGATCATAACAGCAGTTGCAAATATCTTCCCCCATGGCCGTGTTTTTATAGTCTCTACCAAATTAGCCATTGGTGGAAGAGAGTTTGGTTCTTTAAGAAATCCTTCAATGCCTTTTCTGTGACCAGCACCTACAACAGCAAGAACCCGTTCATGAGTTTGTCCAAGTCTGATCAGATGATAAGACATGTACGCATCACGCTCTGAAATTAAAGCGTATGCTCCCCTGGGAGAGAATTTGTGGAATTCATCCATTGCTACTGTGACAAAGTCCTCTTTTTTAAGTTCTTCTATGTCTATCATGTCACTTGCATCGTCAGCCACCACAAGCGACCCTGCAAGGGCATAAAACATCTTCAGTTTTTCCAGGATTGACATGGAAGCCCAGAACCGGTGAAGGGTCACCCTGATATCCCGATCAATCAGGGCAAGTTCAATTCCCTTTTCTTCTGTCTCTTTGATGGCCGCTTTCATCTCAGCGCCGGGCTCAACACCCACATCCATTCCAATTTTTCGCTGGATGTATGCCAGAACCCATTGAATAAGGAGTTGATTAAAGTTTTTTGCCTGTAGAATCTCTTCGATATCTGGGTTCTGTTGTTGTTGTTTCAGGCCGTTGTATCTGCCCTGATCCAGTTCAATAGCAACTACGTCCGGGTTCCACTCCCCGATTGCTTCGACTACTTCGTCGACACTCTTCTGCGAGACATGTGCTGTCCCAATAATCCTGATCTCACCCATTCATAATCCTCATACCTTCACCGTCGATGACCACCAGTTTTCCGGCCGGGATCTGCTCTCGGGTTAAAACTTCCGCAATATGCTCTTCTTCGGCTTTCTCTGCTTGTTGCCGGTCTATTAAATCTTGTACGAATCTGTTCACTATCTCAGGATCCATTACATCTGTACCAGTCCCGATTCCACTACAGGGAGATACCATCAGATTTTCATTATCTATCATAAATGGATAAGTCCGGCATATCCAGGGGCGGGATTGGTAAATTAAACAACCATGTTCTCCAAGAAATTTGCATCTGTTGCCATCCCTTCGGATCGCCCATCCAAGGGTATATCTACGCTTCCCTTCGTGAATAAAATCCGGATAGGGTTCAGCAATCTCATCAAAGGTGAGTGATGTGGCAGCCATAATCACCCTGACTTCTGCCGGACTTACCAGGACAAGGTTAGATCCCGGTTCAATTTCCCTGCAACATGCACCGCACCTCATACAGGTGAAAGGGGTTTTTCTGATCTCTATGGATATGTTCTGGTCAGAAATTCTGTTCAACCCTGGCAAATTTTTTCAAAATTCTCAAAAATTCGGTAACCTTCAAATGTATGACTTACCTCTGGATGCCACTGGACACCAAAAATGGGAAGATCCTGATGTCTCAGTGCCTCATTTCCGCAGATATCAGACGTTGCAAGTCTGATAAATCCGGGCGGTGCTTTGACTACCTCATCAGCATGGGATGCCCATACCTGCATAGATTCAGGATAGCCTTGAAGGATCTGATCCTGATCAATTACTGAAAGTGTGACTGCACCATACCCTCCCATGCGTCCGGGTTTCACTTCTCCTCCAAATTTTGTAGCGATGATATGAAGCCCGAGACATATTCCAAGCACCGGTATTTGCAGGTCTAGATATTCAGCAGACCTACCTGCACGACTGATCTCGGGCCCTCCACCAAGTATTAGTCCACGAAATCTTGATGAGATCTCCTCTGGAGGGGTGGTATTTGGAATCAAGACTGATTCAATATCAAGATCTCGAAGGGCCCTTGAGATAAGATGGTTAAATTGACCATAATTATTGACCACAGCGATGGGGAGCATCTCCTCATATTTTGGCGTGCTGACTACAAAGGTTTTGAGGGGCAGTATGTTGTGACAAACTTAAGGATAGCCTCTTTGATCTCTGGAAGCTGGTAGCCCAAAAGATGGGCAAGAAAGATCGCTCCTCCTGCTCCCATCCCTTCTTTTACTTCTCCAATACAATATCGGACAAGACCTGAATGACCAATAGATCCGAAATCAGGGTTTACTATAGTGAGTGGTGCCCCGATTTGTGCAGCAATCTCTATGCAATTTGCATCTTTATCATCTTGTACATAGATTGTCGTAACCACATCTGGAACAGATATTCCCAGTTCTTTTATAATTGAAGCCACTGCAAGCATTTGTGTTCCCCCTGCAAGATAGAGTTTACCTGAATATGTACTGGCTATACCAGTAACAACTGCCATCATCGGATCACCTGCTTCTGTGATTAGTTGAAGAGGACTTTTTTCCCCAGATGTTTCAATTCTTCCTAGAACTGTTGCGACGATCTCTTCTTTGAGTTTCTTAGGGCTCTTTACTGCAGCACTGCTGACATGGGCCTGATACCCCCCTGCACGAAGTACACAGAGCGCTGTTGTGGTTCCTCCCGGGACACATTCTCCTATCACTAATGTATCACAGGTTTTTGAGAGAAGTGATCCAGCCCATTGACCCTGTGTATATAGTCGCTTTGCATCTGGAACTGCGGCTGTGACTCTGGGATCCTGTCCTGGTTGTGAATAGAAGTCAAGGCAGGGAACAGTAGGCCTGTGCATAAGGCCAGCATTTATGAATAGGACTGGAAACCCAGCGAGTTCTGCCATTGATCTGGTTATGGAAGCAGGGGTTGGGCATCCAGTTCCCGTGTTGGGGGTTATATTACAGCTCGTTATCTTTCCCTGTATGATCAGTTCTGCATCCAGATTTGGGACCATGAGGGATCCCTGTGGGTCTGGACCGGCACCTGAAAGGCCCGGTACAGTTGATAAGAGAGTATTTGCAAGAACACCACAAAAAAGGGGTGATTTTGGGATGTGGTTATGTGATCTGGAGAGAAGTGTCATGCTCACGGGTTGGTATCATTGATTCATGAATCTGCCTGCATCAAGGACCTGTCATGATAAACCAGATACAAACAGTACTTCTATTCCTGTCAGGAATGATAGGTACACAAGTTTATGAATCTCCTGCATCCTTTTATCGCCCTGCTTCAGTTTACTACTGTTCTCCCTCTTGGAAAAATGGCTCCTTTTGAATCATTTTCCCGGAATGTCTGGATCTACCCGCTTGCCGGGTATGTAACTGGTGGGATTGCAGGTGCAGTTCTCTTCATCTTATCCGCTCCTCCTCTTGTTTCAGCAGGTGTCGGATTAGCTGTTCTACTCTTAATCACTGGCTGCAACCATCTGGATGGACTTCTTGATTTTGGCGACGGTCTTATGGCTCATGGCAGCCGCGAGATCAGGATACGGGCACTCACTGATCGGACGATAGGTACCGGAGGAATAGCCCTTGGGCTAATGGTCACCCTGCTCTCCTGGGGATCCCTTGCATCTATCCATCAGGCATATATTGCAATTCTTCTAGCTGAGGTTGGAGGAAAGTTTGGTATGGCTGTTATGACAATTTTTGGCAGACCGTTTCATGATGGACTTCATGCAATGCTTCACAAGTATACTTCTCCTTGGTTTGCCATACTCTCAACCTTTCTTCTTCTCCCGCTTTTGCTCCTCCCCGTTTCAATCATATCCATAGGTCTTGCATTTACGGTGATGGTGGCAATCCCGGCTGCACTTATTATCCTTGCAAACCGGATTTTTGGCGGAGTCAATGGAGATGTTACTGGTGCGGCTGGAGAGATAACGCGTGCAGGTGTTCTGGTGATTTTTGCATGTTCTGCTGTAGTGCCCGCACCATCAGTCCTTGGATTCTTATTTTGACCTATTTGGATCTGAAACGAGGGGTGTATCCTGCATTTGCATCATCGTCACAAGCGATTTCAGTTCCATCTCTGACAAGGGTGTTGAATTGCATCGCTGCTTCCATCAACGCTTCGGGTGGCATCACACCCGTTCGGATCTGACCTGCAATTATGTCATATGGAGAGGGCATTATCCGCGCTCCTACTTTTACCCCTTTGCAATGGATACACAGTCCGCATCTTGTATGCACTGCGAGTGTTCCTGAAGCGCATTCAACCTGAACTTTATCGCTGGATAATTCTCGGAGTATTGGGAGAGATTTCATGATATTGGATATCTATTTTCAGGATCAGTATATATCAGTTCGTTCATCGGGCTCTAAATCATAATTGGTGTCCGAGAAAAGGAATGGGCGAGTATGAAAACTATTAAAAAGAACTTCTATCAAATATGTAATACTCGCATAAATGGACTGTGTTAGGCAGATCTGATATTTGCGGAGGTATTGGAGGATACTATACTATGGCAGCTGAGAAGCCACACATTAACCTCGCGGTCATCGGCCACATTGACCACGGCAAATCTACTACCGTCGGACGTCTTATGTATGAAGCAGGAGCAGTTCCTGCACATATTATTGAGCAGTACAAGAAAGAAGCAGAATCAAAGGGTAAGGGTTCCTTTGCATTTGCATGGGTTATGGACAACCTCAAGGAAGAGCGTGAGCGTGGTATCACCATCGATATTGCTCACAAGAGGTTCGACACTGATAAGTACTACTTTACTGTCGTGGATTGTCCCGGACACCGTGATTTCGTCAAGAACATGATCACCGGTGCATCACAGGCTGATGCAGCAATCATCATCGTTGCAGCACCTGATGGTGTAATGGAACAGACCAAGGAGCACGTATTCCTTGCAAAGACCCTTGGTATCAAGCAGCTCATCATTGGTATCAACAAGATGGATGCATCCAACTACGATGAGGCACGGTTCAACCAGGTTAAGACTGATGTTGGTAACCTCCTTAAGATGGTCGGAACCAACCCTGATGCTGTAAAGTTCATCCCAATCAGCGCATTCGAGGGTGACAACATCACCAAGATCAGCGACAAGATGCCCTGGTACAAGGGGAAGACACTCTTTGCACTCCTTGATGAACTTGAAGTTCCAGAGAAACCAACCGACAAGCCACTTCGTATTCCAATTCAGGATGCATACTCAATCTCCGGTATCGGAACTGTCCCTGTCGGCCGTGTTGAAACAGGTATCCTTAAGAAGGGTATGAACGTTGTTTTCATGCCAGCCAACAAGGGTGGGGAATGTAAGTCTATTGAGATGCACCATGAAGAGCAGCCACAGGCACTGCCCGGTGACAACATTGGGTTCAACGTTCGTGGTATCGGTAAGGACGATGTCCGCCGTGGTGATGTATGTGGTGCCGCTGATGTTCCACCAGCAGTTGCAGAAGAATTCTCTGCACAGATTGTGGTTCTTCAGCACCCAAGTGCAATCACCGCAGGATATACTCCGGTGTTCCACTGCCACACTGCACAGGTAGCATGCACCTTCATTGAGCTCGTCAAAAAGCTCGACCCACGGACTGGTCAGACCTCTGAGGAGAATCCGACCTTCCTGAAGGCAGGAGATGCAGCAGTTATCAAGTGCAAACCAACCAAACCCTTCTGCGTAGAAAGCGCAAAAGAATTCCCCCAGCTCGGTCGCTTTGCCATACGTGATATGGGTCAGACCATTGCAGCCGGAATGTGTATTGAAGTAGTCAAGAAACAATTCCGCTAACCCTAATTTTTTGGGTGTGTTTTATCATGCAGAAAGCCCGTATCCGGCTCACCGGAACAGATTATCAGAAAGTCGAAGAGGTATGCGACAAGATTCGTGAGATCGCAGAACGCACAGGCGTAAACCTCGCAGGACCAATTCCGCTCCCTACCAGAAAACTCGTTGTTCCAATCCGGAAGAGCCCGGATGGCGAAGGTACCGCAACTTGGGACCGCTGGCAGATGCGTGTACACAAGCGCCTCATTGATATCGATGCAGATGAGCGTGCTCTGCGACAGCTGATGCGCACCCAGGTGCCAAAAGATATCGGTATCGAGATTGTTCTCGAGAGCTGAAACTTCTTGGTACATAACGTGCTAATGCACGTAATTTCCAATATCTATAACCGCACCTCCGCAAAGGCGGATCATGTTTCTTCTTTTTTAGGTATGTTTAGTTTAATCTAACGTTAATAATCGGCTTCTATGATAATTTAGAATATCTGGATTAGACCCAGTTATCCAGTAAGAAATCATATGAAACGAATTTCTCCAAGGTCAAAAAAACAGAAATATCGAATAATTACACTTTCTTTTCATGCGCGATGGATTGAAATAACGTTTATTCCGGTGGGTCTTATAAAAAAAAGCCTATTTCTTCTCCTTATTGGTTTCAACCCTGAAAATTCATGAGATGACTTTTTTTATTTAAGTCTAGAATGATCAGATATACATGTGCACATGCAGTCTGAAAGATCGTCTTTCTCTCTCTCCGACTAGGATATTTATTCTCATATTCCTTGTGGGACTCCTCGTCCGGATTATATTACCTGAAATCAAACTTCTTCATCATGATGAAGCGATCCACGCCTGGTTTACCTATGATCTGATTACCAAGGGTACCTATTTGTATGACCCGATGTATCATGGTCCGCTTCTCTACTATATTACTGGAGCAGCATTTCTGCTTTTCAAGGATTCCGATATTATTGTCAGATTTCTTCCCGGGCTTTTTGGAGCAGCGATCATTCCATTTTTCTGGATTTTATATCGGGAAGGATGGATAAAACGCAACCATGCCCTGGTCGGAGCATTATTCTTTGCAATATCTCCGTGTATGGTCTACTTTTCCCGTTTCCTTAGGCATGACATTTTTCAACTCTTCTTTACAGTGGCCTTGCTTGTTTTTCTCCTCATGTACTTTGACAAAGGGCGATGGCAACATGCAGTCGGTGCAGCAATATGTGCTGCATGTGGTCTCTGTTTAAAAGAGGATATGCCCTTTACACTTCTGATATTTGGTTTATTTTTCATGTTCATGCTCTGTAATGGGCGAATTGCCCTGCCATGCACATGGAGACGCGATCTCATTTCAAGCCTTTTGATCATGGTCGCAATCGGTGCGACTTGTTATACTACTTTTTTTATTCATCCAGAAATGTTTATTCAGGCTCCTTTCAAGGCAATTGAACACTGGATGGGAATCAATGGTCAATGCCGTCTTTGCGGAGGTCCATATTGGTATCTTCTTATTCTGGGTTTATACGAGGTTCCAATTGCTCTTCTTGCCGGCGTTGCAGTCTGGCAGTACGGTATCCGCGAGAGAGGGTTTTCAGAAATAAAAACCGGAATTGCCTCTTATCTGACATACCTGCAGAAGAAAAGTGGCTTATTTAAACCTTATGTGGGCATTGGAGATCGTTCCCGGTTTATTTTCCTTTTTGCCTTATATTGGACTGTTCTGTCTATGATTTTTTACGCGTATGTAGGTGAGAAAGTTCCCTGGCTTATTATACACCAACTCTTTCCGATTATCCTGCTTGCATCCTATGATATCCGATCCCGGGTTAAGTTCATCGCAGTTACTATTGCCTGTATCTTCCTGTTTGTGATGATGGTTCATGTTTGTTACACACCAACTGACATTAACGAACCGATTGTACAGGTACAAAATAGTGAGGATATACGAGAGGTCATGAAACTTATCGATGATTCAAATTCTGTAGTTATCGCTACCGATAATTACTGGCCTCTACCCTGGTATTACCGCGGGGATAAATGGGACAAAATTTCATTCTATGGACAGAAAGTAGATCCCTCTGTCTTTGAATCAAAGCATCCAGATCTTGTAATCACTCACGACACTGAAAGTTATCCTACTCTCCCGGGTTATGAGAAAAGGCAGTATAAACTCAGTTACTGGTTCTCCTGGTTTGATAACAAGGATCGGATCCCTGAATACTATCTTTTTAGAGATGGGAAGATGGGAAGCATCAATCTTGATGTCTTTGTAAAAGAAAAACCGAATCTGGGTATTGCTCAATAACTATCTGTTCCTTTTTCTTATGTTCTCTATATAAATGGTACAACCTTAATACTGAATTAGATGTTCTAAATGACCCAGGAAAGGATCATAATCTAATGGTAATGATATCCACGTAGCCTAGGTTTATCCGAATAAAAAAGGATTGTTAATAGATTTTTCAGCAAAAATTAAAAGAGCTCATCATACTGATGAGATTTCTTAGTTTTCGTAGATGAGCGTTTTTTCCATCCAAAGGATCCTCCTCCACCTTTTCCACTTCCACCTTTACCTTTACCGCCGCCTCCACCACCACGCCTTTTTATGAACAGGACAGCACCGGCAATGATTGCGATAATGACTACAACGATAATAACCTTGGGGAGAATGGATGATACTGTAGCACCTATGTCAGGCCCTGAGCTCACCGGTGTCTGGTTTAGATCATTATTGAGATTTTGGGTATCATTAAACACTTCTTTGGCTTTGGTAAATGCATCCTCTGCTTTCTGCTTTGCATCAGCATACTTACCCTGATCAAAGAGTTCCTGAGCATTAGTTGCATACTCGGCCGCAAATTCACGTTTGGTGATGATTGGCGACATACGTGGATCTGTTCCCATCTTCTTATCTGTCTTGAAGTACGTGATCCACTCATCAGTACGATCTATTGCTTCTTTTGCATCTGCAATCGTTTTCTGGGCAATACCCATATCCAGATAGGTGTATCCATCCTGAACATAGGTACCAGCATTCTCCATGTATATTTTTGCATTGGCAAAAGTCTCCTTTGCTGCTGTATCAAGTGCAGCATTTGCATCTTTGACTTTTTGATCAGCTTTTGAAGTGTCAATACCGTCGGCTTTATATTTCGCGATATCTGTCTGCAATGTCTTGACTTTTGTTTTTACTGAACTAATGTCTCCAGTTAGTTCATTTGGATTTGTAACAAATGCAGAAACGTTTTTTACTTGTTCTTTAACCTTGTTATTTGCACCTGTGGTACTTATACTCACTAACTCAATTTGCTTGGAAGAATTGACTTTAGGGGCATTTCCTTTCAGTGAAACCTTAACCTGTTCTTCCTTGTCTTTATAGGATAGTTCCCATCCTGTGAGGCTTAACTGGCTTTTGCTGGATGCAGGTCGGGGGTTCTCTACACCATCAAGTACGATAACATAGTTCCAGATTGGGTTATCAAGTTGGGTGGAGAGGAGGATATTTTCATCACTGGGAAAAGTTTCACCTGCAGTTGAAACGAAATCGATTTGAAAATCAGCAGTGACATTTGTCTTTCCAGATTCGAGGTCTCCAGCAGGTTTAACGTTGACATACCCGACATCAACCCCTGCCAGAACCGGGGAGATTGCAAGTCCAAACAGGACCAGCAGTGAGATAATGAGTGTTCCAGTCTTCATGCGCATCTCATTCAAACAATGGTTCAATACTCTCATCGAGTTTTATCTTGTTCTCAACATCAATTCGTTCTGAGGTTGCCTTTGTCTCCTTGGCAATCTCGAGAAGATTTGTGACCCGTGGTGCGTCTGCAATTGATGCGAGAAGAACAACTGCGGCAACAAACCTGCTCTGTGCAGGGAAGTCTCCACCTCTCACTTCAACACCTGCAATGTTTTCCTCAACCCAACTCTTAGCTTTTTCGATCCCCTTTCGATCTAGTTCATCTGGTGGCCCGGCTACCAACACAAGGGCACGACTTGCCGTGGAGTACTCGCAGGGGAGAGTAAGCCGTCCGAGCATTGCCCTTCGGACAAGAGAAAGAACACGCGAAGTCCGGTCTTCTCCCATCAATTTATCTTCTGGGCGGCGCTCTTCTACTTGATTCCGTCGTAGCATCCGTCCTAGAAGTCCTACTTCAGGTTCAGGAGTTTGCCCTCCAACTTCACTGATGGCATACCCGACCGAACTAATGCCCCCGCCTTTGAGTGTATTGATTATTTCACTCGAGTCAACTACCATTTCTCCTACATGGCCCAGTGATCCAACTTCACCAGCCCTGAAGAGAAGGCCAAACCTACGGACAATTTCTTCGTTAAGCCTGTCAAAAGCTCCTTTAATACTTTCGCCTTCATTTTTCCACGCACTGTTGTCAAAGAGAATTACATTATCTGCTTCTTTAACCAGTGTGGCAAGGCTTCGTGCCGCATTGTATGAATATAGCCTTCCTTCTTCAGGGGCAGGAAGAATTGCAAGTACATAGACCGGTTCTGTATAGATTTTTTTGAGGTGCCGGGCAAGAACAGGGGCACCTCCGGATCCGGTTCCACCTCCTAGTCCTGCCACAATAATGAACGCTTCTGTCTCACCGATCCCTTTGCGATCGATAGCGTTCATAACGATATCGATCTCATCAAAGGTTATCTGGGCTCCGGTGTCGTTATCTGTTCCTACTCCATGCCCTTTTACTGTAGTCTGACCAATTAGAACCCGATCTTCGAAATCGAGGTTCTGAAGTCCCATGAGATCAGTGCGGGCGGTATTGACTGCAATAGCACGGAAACTTCCTCCCGATGCTCTTTGGTCAAATTCGATGAACTTGTCAACGATTTTGCCTCCTGCCTGACCGAATCCTATAAAGAATACTTTCATTGTGGTTACACCAGTTGCCCTGAGATTATTAGGAACCTTGATATTGCGTACATTTTACGTGTGTATACTCAAAAAGCTTCTTCAATAAGCGCGAAGGGATTAACTAAGGAAGAATGAGCGGAGATTTCAGATGAGGATAGGGATCATAGGCGGAGGTCTTGCCGGTCTTGTCGCCGGGTATTCGCTTGCTGAGGTCCATGATGTCGTTATATTTGAGCAGGAATCAGATCTTGGTGGTCTTCTCTCCTCTTATAGGATCGGTAATTATTCCATCGAGCGGTTTTATCATCACTTCTTCTCTGGTGATACAACTCTGATGACTTTGCTTGATGAATTAGGACTTTCAAGTGAGATAATCTGGTTATCGGGCTCCACTGGTTCCTTTACTGATGGCGCGATACACCCCCTTACAACTCCGTTTGAGATTCTTCGCTATCCATACCTGAACCTCCTTGAAAAAGCAAGGCTAGGTCTCTTTACCAAACAAGCCTCGCATATTGATATGGCTCCCCTCGATGCCATATCAGCTCATGATTTTATCATTTCCAACCTTGGAGAAAGGATATATCATTCATTCTTCGAGCCACTTCTCAAATCGAAGTTTGGTCAGAATTCAGATCTTGTTTCAGCAGCATGGCTCATTAGCCGTGTGGCTATAAGGTCAAATCGTGGAGTTGCTGGAGAACGTTTAGGTTACATTAAAGGTGGGTTTTCTGTTTTTATCGATTGCCTCTCTGATGCGGCCCGTAATAACGGGTGTACAATCCGAACTGAAGTCCCGGCAAAGTCCGTTATTCAGGTCACTACATCCACTCAACCTGGATGGAAGATCAATGATGAGTTTTTTGATCTGGTAATTGGAACTGTAAGCCCTCGCATACTTCAGAGCCTTGGCGTGCCTAATATCCCATCAATTCCATACCAGGGAGCAGCATGTCTGACCCTCGCGCTCTCCCGTGATGTTACTAAAGGTACGTACTGGCTGAATATCACGGATCCAGCCCCTTATGGTGCTGTTGTTTCTCATACAAACTTCGCCCCGTTTGAGTGGTACGGGGAGCATCTCGTGTATCTAGCTTCATATTTTTCTGGAGATCCTGATCCTAATCTCAAGGAAAAGATGCTATCTGATTTCTGCACAAAATTTTCTGTAGATCCGAGCGAAATACACTGGAGTAGGATCGCAATTGATCGCGATGCCGGTCCTCTGTATCTCACTGGATATAGGGATCATCTTACCGATCCGGCTGTACCTGGACTATACCTTGCAGGGATGTTCTCACCTGAAAACTACCCTGAACGGAGTATTGAAGGCTCTGTAAAGGCAGCCCGGCGAGTCGTGGAGGGTATTCGAAACCGTGAGTAATATAATTCAATCATTCATCTCCGTGGTTATTCCCGTCTATAATGATCTGCCAGCCCTGAAAGAAGCGGTTCCTCTTACCCTCAAGATGATGGATGACGTTTTTTCCGGGTTTGAAATTATTATTGCTGAAGATGCAAGTACTGATGGTTCCACTGAATGTGCAGCGTCATGGCAGGAAAAGGACTCAAGAATAATTCACCTACACCGTGATCAGCGACTTGGTCGTGGATCCGCTCTGACTACTGCAGCCTTACAGGCAAAAGGTGATATATTCTGTTACTTTGACGTTGATCTCGCAACTGATATGTCATACCTTCCTCAACTTATCAGAGCAGTCACCGATGGTGCGGATATTGCAACCGGCTCGCGTCTTTTATCAGATAGTAATATCACCCGTAGCCTGGGTCGTGAGGTTAAGAGTCGTGGATATAACTGGCTTGTCAGGTTCATTCTTCGAAGCAGGCTGAAAGATCATCAGTGCGGGTTTAAGGCTTTTAATAAAGACAAACTGCTTTCACTCCTTCCAGAAATTAAAGATACGCATTGGTTTTGGGATACTGAAGTGCTGGTTCGTGCACAACGAAAAGGGTATGTGATTGAGGAGATCCCGGTCATATGGCGGGAAGGACCGGGAACTACAGTCAAGTCACAGGATATCTGGAAAATGGGTCGCTCAATACTAAATCTCTGGTGGAAACTTCATGTACCGTAAAATATTTGCCCTAATTTTGTCCCTCCTCTTGGCTGTTGGTATCATCGGCGTCATGCTTTGGCGTGTTTGGGGTGATTTGAATGCAGCACTTCAGTATCTGCACCCTGTTTATCTTGTTCCGGCTGTACTGATCTGTGTAGTTGCCTGGTTCTCCCGTGGATGGCGTTACAAGGTCATTCTTGCCCGGCTTAGTGTAATAGTACCGACGGTCTTTGCCACTGCCTGTATCTATCTCTCACAAACCGTTAATCTGCTTGTTCCTGCCAGATTGGGTGATTTGATCAGGATTATTCTTGTTAAGCATGAGTATGATGCTACAGTCTCACAAGGGCTCTCCTCAATTGTTGTGGAACGTGTTTTTGATATCATCACGGTTGCATTTCTGGGTCTCATCTCCGTCCTCTTTGTTCTGAATGTCCCTGAATGGGCACTCTCTCTTATTGTAATCCCATTGGTTCTTGGTGCATTATTCTTTGGTGTTCTCCTCTTTATGGGGCGCTTTTCATCAGAAAATAAGTACCTCGGCTACCTCCTGACTATGCTCAATGAGGTAAAAGAAGCCTCTCTTACTCCTTCCACTGCGATAATTCTCTTCTTCTCATCGGTGGGTATCTGGATCATGGATACGATAATCTGCGTATCTGTGTCAGCGATGTTTAACCAGGAAATCCCTTTGGCAGTTGTCCTTCTTGCGATTGTTGCTGGAAATCTGGTAAAAGCTGTTCCGGTAACTCCTGGAGGTCTTGGGACGTATGAAGCCTCTCTGGCAATAATTTTTGAATTGTCGGGTGTTGCCCCTGCTACTGCGACGTTAATTGCGGTGATTGATCATCTCATTAAAAACCTAATAACTGTTATCGGTGGAGTTGCATCAATTTTCTATTTTGGGAACTGGGTAGTCCCTGAAATGATGGCAAGTATAAAACGTCGCCTGTCAGATAGTGGAGAGGAAGATGTATGATTTCTCCTGGGGATATTACCCTCATCCTTGCATGGATAGTTCTCTTGTTTTTTCTTCACTTCTCACTCATCCCTTTTCTTCAGCCTCACTTTAAAAAAATATTCATTCCTCTTGCTTTCAGCCTTTCACTGCTTCTTTACACCCTTATAAGTTTCTGGAGTGCATTCTTCCATCTTCCTGTTCAACTGGCACTGTTCCCCTTCGTTCTTGGAATTGGTTATTCATATGTGAAGATCGGGAGAAAAAACGGATTAAGAGGATTTTTCACATGTTACTCGGTTGTAACATCGGAATGGAGGTACTACCTTCTTTTCATTGTTGTCTTCCTGGCCATGTTATCCCTCCGAATTTACAGCCCTGACATAAGTTCTGCTGAAAAGTTCATGGATCATGGGTTCATCTCCTCAATGATGCGAATGCCAGTTATCCCTCCTCTTGACCCTTGGTTTGCTGGAGGTGATCTCTCTGTTTATTATTATCTCGGTCATTGGATGCTTGCATCTCTTGGTCTTACAGCGGGCATTCCTTCAACAGTCCTCTTTACCATGGCACTGCCGACGATAGCTGCCTATACTGCTGTCAATATGTATGGAATTGGTCATCTTCTCCTCCCCCGTCTTCGTCTCATTCCGGTGGTGCTCCTTTTTTTAATGAATCCTGCTTTTGTTCATCTTGCTTTAGCAGGTACTGAATGGAGTAAACTTCTCTGGGATAGTACTCGGGTTATTGACGGGACCATAAATGAATACCCGCTGTTTTCTTTCATTTTCGGAGATGTACATGCCCATGTTCTGGATTTTTTTCCCCAGACTACTCTGATTCTTCTTATCACTCTTGCAATAACGTGTTGGAAGGAGATGCATCCAGTATCGCGTCTCGTTTTGATACTGTCTTCAGGTCTTGCACTAGGTTCGATCCCTCCCACAAATACATGGGATATTCTTATCCAGGCCCCCCTGGTTCTTATTACCGGGGCTATCCTGCTGTTTCATTCAACCAGTATCTATCCTGTACAAGATCGGTCCCTTTCACTTGTAAGCGGACTCATACAGAAGGTCAGACAACCTGAACCTGGGAGAAGGATCATCAGACACTTTTCAGAGGGAAGAGGGGCATTTCTATACCTTCTGCTGGTACCCCTGATTGGTGTTCTTTGTTATCTTCCCTATTATGTGACGTTGAAAGCACAGGGTATAGAAGGGATTGGGATAGTTCCTCTTCCATCTTCGCTCTCTGAATTTTTACTCGTGAACGGATGGTTCATTCTTATACTTGTCATCTCACTTCTTCCGATATTCAGACGGTCACCCTGGCTTCTTATCATTGCTGTCCCGTTTCTTGTCACCGGTTATATTGCTGCAGCAATACCCGCGGTGCTTCTTTGTGCAATACTTGTCAGACATAAGGGTGCTTGTGATCTCCTGGCCGGGGCAGGTCTTGTTATCCTTCTATTCTGTGAGATCTTCTATCTGAAGGATAACATGGGGGACCAGTACTTTCGGATGAATACAGTTTTTAAACTCTATATTACTGCCTGGATTCTCTTTAGTGCAGCAACAGCCGGTATGCTCGGAAGGCTCCTTCTCCCCTTGGTCAGTAAACCATCCTGGTCAGCCCGAATTATTGATGGAGCAATCCCATTGATCCTTCTCCTCCTGCTTGTCCTGCCTGTCATGGTAACAGCAACTCATGCAGGACCGCATACCCCGACGTTGGATGGGCTTGCATGGCTTTCGGTATCGCATCCTGACGATCTTGCAGCAGTTACGTGGCTTCGAAGCCAAGAAGGAAACCTTACGCTGGTGGAGGCTGAAGGTGGTGACTATGGGTATTACTCACGAGTTTCTGCGTTCACCGGGATACCGGCATTTCTCGGATGGCCGTTCCATGAATCAATGTGGCGTAATGATACACCCTCTGGTTGGTATAATCAGAGGGTAACGGCTATTCGGGCAATCTATGAAGAGCCATCAAAGTTGGTAAATCTTATGAAGATGTATCATATTGACCTCCTGTATGTTGGACCTACAGAAGGTGAAAAATATAATGTTACCCTTCCTGAAACTGGTCTTTCACCGGTGTTCCATCAGGGTACTGTCACGATATACCGTGTTGCCTGAACCGGTTTTTCTGACCGGTTCTGCTTTTCATAATCTCTAGATTTCAAAACCTTTATTGACTCTGATCCCATACTTGTATGGCACATTCGTCATGTACTGATGAGTGATGACGGAGAGACCGAAGCTCTCCTGAATGAGGTGTAATATGGCAAACTACGTTACCTTTGAAGTTTCTGACGAGATTCAGAACAAGGCACTTGAGGCAGTCGAAACGGCCCGAGAGACCGGCAAGATCAAGAAGGGCTCCAACGAGGCAACCAAGGCAGTCGAGCGCGGGATCGCCCAACTCGTCCTTATTGGTGCTGACGTTGAGCCTGCTGAAATTGTGATGCACCTTGGCCCACTCTGCGAAGAGAAGAAGGTTCCGTACATCTTCGTCACTAAACAGAACGATATCGGGGCTGCATGTGGCCTCGAGGTTGGATCTGCTGCTGCTGCCGTCATTAAACCCGGCAAGGCGAAGGAGATCGTTGACGAGATTGCAGGACAGATTGCTGCGCTTAAGGCCGAGTGAGTCTCATGTCTGACGCAACGCCCGCCGAAGTGATCGAGGTGATCGGCTCTACGGGTATGCATGGCGAAGCCATGCAGGTCAAGTGCCGGATACTCGATGGTCCAAACAAGGGACGAATTATTACCAGGAACACGGTTGGCCCCATCCGAGAAGGGGATGTTCTTATGCTCCTTGAGACAGAGCGTGAGGCAAAGAAGCTCTCCCGGAGGTGAAAGCGGTGATGCAATCACACGTTTGTTCGTTTTGTGGTGAGGGTATGGAGCCAGGAACCGGAAAGATGTTTGTCCGTAAGGATGGATCTATCTTCTACTTCTGCAGCACAAAGTGCCAGAAGAATTACAAACTCGGACGTATTCCACGTCGGGTTACCTGGACTGCAGCCGGCCGCAAGGCATTGGGTAAGGAGTAATCAATGGAACAGACCTTCCTGATGGTCAAACCAGACGGGGTACAACGTGGCCTCGTCGGTGAGATCATCTCCCGTTTTGAACGTCGCGGATTTAAACTCGTGGCAGCAAAGTTCGAACGGCTTCCTGATGCCCGTGTAATGGAGCACTATGCAGAGCATGTGCAGAAACCATTCTTCCCAGGTCTGAAAGCTTACATCACGAGCGGACCATGTTTCCTGATGGTGTTTGCAGGGAAGAATATTGTAAAGATCAGCAGAGACATGATCGGTGCCACGAACCCGGCCGGGGCTGCTCCCGGTACAATTCGTGGAGATCTGGCTCTTGAGATTGGGATGAATGTCATCCATGGATCAGACTCAGTAGAGACTGCAGCCCGTGAGATTGGAATTCATTTTAAACCTGAAGAACTTGCATCCTACACTCGTATAGACGAGCAGTATCTTTACGAATAACTACCTTTTTTGTCAGGCTTTCTGAGTCATGCTCATATGCGCCGCAGATCTAAATGAGTGAGAGTACCTGGTATCTATGATCCCTTCCTGTTTATCACTTCGAATCTTCCATGCTGCTGCTTTGGTCTGGCTGATCCTGCTTTTGCTGGTTCTGCTTACCGGATGTATGAGTACTGGTGAGTGGAAAGAGAAAGGACAGAAGGATTTTCAGAATGGCAAATACCCTGATGCAATATCTGCATATGATCGGGCAATAGCAATCACTCCCAATGACAGTGAACTCTACTATCTCAAAGGACTGTCGCTATATGAGATGGTGCGGTATAAAGATGCCATCGACGCTTTTACTGATGCCATACGGCAGAATGGAAACTATTCACTGGCCTGGTTCTGGAAAGGTCGAACCAGTTATATGATGGGTGATTATGATGAAGCAGTTCGATCATTCTTTAAAGCAATTGAGATAGAACCTGCAAACACTGAATACTGGTATTATCGCGGGATGGCTCTCTCCAGTCGCGGTCAGTATGACATGGCGATTCAACACTTTGACAAGGCTTTGCTTATCGACAAGAATAATGAGAAGGTCTGGAGTGCCCGTGGATTTGCATATAACATGAAGAAGCAATTTGAACCTGCGCTGTATTCCTATGAACAGGCGATCGTTGTCAATCCACAGAATGCCGAAAATTGGATCAATAAAGCGTCTGTTCTTAAGGCCATGGGAAAAGAAGCAGAGGCTAATGTGGCGATTGATAAAGCAAACCTTCTCTATAAAGAACAGGAGAAGGATATCAGTAAGAAGATCCCAAAAACTCCTCTTCAATTTTCATCCTGAAAATCTTTTTTTGGGTAATGTAGAGGAAGACATTTCCCCGTTCTTATCAAATCTGTTCTTCACTCGTGCCCTCTGGCATGTCACAGGTGATATCAGGTGTCTTCTCAGGAAATATTTCGGACTTTCATCCCTCTGGGTATTCTTATCCTTTGTATCTCTGTGTTCATTTCGGGTTGTGTTGGAACACAATGGACTGCTGCTGACTGGCTTGAAAAAGGGAATCAGTATGCAAATGAAGGTATGTACAAAAGTGCCGTTGATGCATATAACCAGTCATTGCAACTTGATTCCAGAAACTCTAAAGTCTATACCTATCGTGGGGTTGCTCTGGAACACATGGGCAGTTACGATGCTGCGATGAATGATTTTGAACAGGCACTCAGTATCAATCCAAATGAGAGTGGGGCATGGCAGGGTAAGGCAGCAACCTATATTGACACCAACGAATATCGTCAGGCAGTGAAAGCTGCCGATCGTGCTATTGAATTAGCCAAAAACCCCGCTGATAAAGCTGAAAATGCCTACCTTCTTCGTGGGTTTGCATTAAATCGGCTTGAGGATTATGATACTGCCCTTCAGGCGTTTGACAAAGCTATTGAGATTGATCCAAAGCGGTTGGATCTCTGGCAGAATAAGGCATACTCGCTGACAAAACTGGGACGGTTTGTTGAAGTACTCAAATGTTATGAAGTAATGACTGGTATCGAGCCTAATAATGCTGAAATCTGGAGTAAGAAAGGAGAGATCCATCTGGCTCTCGGACAAATTAACGAAGCAAATGAGGCTTTTTCGATAGCGAAAAATCTCATAAAATCGAATTAATGATTGGTGACCTGTTCGGATTCATCAGGATTTTCTCTTTTTACAGACTCTGATGGGGTAACAATCATTCATAAGCTTCAATACATTGACAAAAAAATTCAAGATATTATTCACGTTCCCATTGGTTCTCATGTTTCATAGTATGGGTGATGGCCCTGTGAAAAAAAGGGTTATGTTTGCCAAGGTTTCGGTCTATCCGAAGTGATAAATAAAGTAAACGATGACTACGACACCTATGAAAATCAATGAGAAACTGTCAATCCTGTGGAATTCAAGTTCATGAAATGGAAGGGTCTTTTTGCTTCGGTATCCTCTCAAATCAAGGGTCAGTCCAAGGACCTGTGTTTTGGCAAGTGAATTTGCGACAAGTGGAATAATAATCGGCCTAAGACTCTTTACTTTCCCTATCGCACCTGTTCCCGGATTATATCCACGGGAAAGTTGCGCTTCATGAATTCTGGTCGCTTCGAGCTGAAGACTTGGGATAAACCTGAGTGCTATGAGAAACATCAGGATGTAATCCACAGGCATATGGAATGCGAGAAGTGCTGTAACCAGTTCACTTGGTTTTGTTGTGACGATGAAGAGATGGAATGAGAGGATCATCACGATAAATCGGAATGTGAAGAGGAGACCAAGTCCGAACCCACCTTCTGTAATGGGTAACATCCCTCCTATCAATGGAACTGATGCAGGAATTAGAGTAAAGTATGTCACTCCTTGTTGAACGGTAAGGGTGGTTACAAGCAGAAGAAATACTCCTAGCATAATAAGAAAGGGGATCTGTTTGCTGATCTCGCGGTACATCCCTGACACAGATGCACCAATGGCGATGACCAGAATCAACCCCGCAAGAAAGATTGCACTTGGAGTAAGCACACTCATGCCTACGATTAACACGACGATGATCAGTTTTGTTACTGGATTGAGTCTGTGGAGTATCCCCTTTCCTGGAATGTATTGGAGGATCTCTGTCATGCCTTTACCCTCTGGTTTGAGTAATCACCACTAACAGCCCCGTTCTTCATCACAATAATCCGTTCTGCATTCTCTTCTGCAATCCTCATATTGTGGGTGACCATAATGATAGTGTGCCCCTGATTCTGGAGTGACTTCATCAGTGTCATCATCCTGTCTGACTCAACCTCGTCAAGTCCGGTTGTCGGTTCATCAAGGATAATGATCTCTGGCTCCATAGCAAGGATACAGGATACTGCAAGCCGTTGTCTCTCACCACGAGAAAGGTGGCGAGGGTAAGTTTTTTCCTGTTCCTCTAACCTCACCATCGTCAGAACGTTCTTTATACGGTCATCGGGATCAGAAGCCTGTATGTTATTCAATCCAAACCGGATCTCTTCGTCAACAGTATCTGCAAATAGCATGGTGTCAGGGTTCTGAAACACTAGTCCAGTATGACGAACCAGAGTCATTACCGGCTCTGCGGTTGCATCTAGATCAAGTACCTTAATAATACCAGTGTCAGGCCTGAGAAGACCGTTCAGGTGCTTGACAAGTGTCGTCTTTCCTGATCCATTCTCTCCAAGTAGAGCGACGAATTCACCTGGGAAGATTGAGATGCTAACACTGTTGAGAGCCGCAATGTTACCGTACTTATGGTATACGTTTTCAATCCTGATGATTGGATCTAATTTAGGTGGCAGGAATGGGGAAAGATCCGGATCTTCATACAGTGCTGTTAGTGTTCCCTGGGTATGGGGGAAGAGCTCATCAAAGGTTCCCTGTCTGGAGATTTTTCCATGGTTAAGTTCAATAACACGATCTGCCACCCCTCGGTACCCTTCAAGGGAATGATCTACAACAATGACCGTTTTTCCTTCAGCCTTGAGTCCTTTTAGAACCTCGATTATTTTTCCAGTGGCCCGGACATCCAGTTCTGATGTTGGTTCATCAAGAATCAGGACCTGTGTGTCCATGGCTAAAGCGGCTGCTATCGCGACACGTTGTTTCTGCCCTCCGGATAAAGCATATGGTGGTCGCTCACGGAGATGGGCTATCTCGCATAGGTCCATCACATGGTTGATTCTTTCCCGTCGCTCTGTAGTTGTTGCCAACCGGGTCTCAAGGCCTGATGCAATCTCCTCTTCAACACTGGTAAAAATAAGCTGGGCATCAGCGTCATCAAAAACCATGCTGATATACTGGTTGAGCTGGCTCATTCCCTCGTAATCTGCAATGGGACGACCCAGAAAAGAGAGGTGACCAGCTAGTGTCCCACCAAACTCATGTTGCAGAATTCCTGCAAGGGCAAGGCAGAGGGTTGTTTTCCCAGCTGCCGTAGGACCTGTGATGAGGATTAATTCTCCAGGGCCTATAGAGAGTGTGACATCTTTAAGTGCCGGTTTTGTGCTTAAGGGGTAGGTGTAACTCAAATTTGTTGCTAGAATCATGCCCTGCCCCGGGAAAGGACGCGTGCTGCTGGAATATAAAGAATCTGGGCAACCACCGTGTTGAGAATGGCTGTCGGAAGAACGATTGTTACCATCATCAGCGAGAAGAATGCATACAGGCTTGTTGCAGTAAAGGCCTTGTACAACATTCCCGGAGCAATCATTACCAGAATCATAACGATTGCGACAAATACCAGACCACTTACAACCGTTGCAACGAGAGTTGAAAGTGCTGGTGCAAATTTGATACGTTCTTTTGTGGCTAGGAACACGGCGAGACAGACAATGGCTCCGAGTGGTTCACTGATTAGGTTTGCTGGAGGGAAGAGTGAATGACTGATTAACGCACTAATGATTCCTCCGACAATTCCTATCCCAAGTGCCTCTTTAAATCTGGGAGCGATGAGCATGATCGCCAGACAGTAAAAAATGATCACAAAGTTTGGGACGATGGGTGAGGGTACAAGGGCGGTTGCAATCAGACGGGCAATGGCTCCCACAGCAAGGAGGATTCCAACAATAGCGATATCCTGTGACTTCATATTTTTCACTCAATGATTTCTTAGTCAAACTTGTTAGATGTGTGAGCAATGAACACTATCTCATGATAGTAAATTCATATGACAACATAATGCATCTATGTACTTAATTGTTCAATTTGCCATATATAGATTCTTACTTCCTGATCTAGATGATTCCTCCATAATCTTGTAAACATACAGTATGCCGAATGAATTCTCCCTCATAGAAAACAAAAACATTCACCGTTTCACCTTTTGCAAATTCCCTCATTTTTTGATCATAGATCTTCCTTACATGTCGTTCGCCTGATTTTGCGAAGAGATCTATCAACGCCCGGTAAAATCCGATCATCTGGCTGAGCCAATCCATTTCGTATACCTTGGTTTCTTGTGCCAGGGTAATGCTCTCATTATCACTGATTTGAGTATTATATTCACCATGTTCGTTCAGACCGCTGATCTGTCTGAATGTCAGGATCCCTTTTTCATCTGGTTCGCGGTGGAGCATGTAAGGATATACCCGGCATATGGAGAATCGTTCATTGTAAATTCTGCATTTTCCATCAATAAGATGAACACACAATCCTTCCATAGTTGTTCGAAGGGCATATCCTGAAACATAAAAATTCCCCTTTCTGTCGCAGATCTCAAAAAAAGGGGCTGGGATAATTGCCTCGGGGCAGATTTCCATCGCTCTCCGGGTATCCTGGTCCAGCAAGAATACATGCCCATTCTGAGCGGTCATACAACAGTTCCCGCATCTTGTACAGGAAAACCCGACTTCCCTGATAATTACAGCAAGGTCTTTTACCGGAAAATTTTGCAGGAGTTCACGTTCTTCTGAAAATCGTGTTAGTTCCCTGTTCAGGAAAGGATCTGTCATTCCTCAATAAGATGTGAGGCATACAGGCTTATCTTTGGCGGAGGTTTGAACTATTGATTCAGGTTCCCCAATGTATAACCGTAATAACTGCAGAAAGGAGGTACATGCTTGAGACATTTGATCTCTCAATAAAGATACCCAAGGACGATTACGCCTCAATTGCTGATCCCCTGAGCATTGGAACTGGAGAACTGCAGCGGGAGGTTCGAAAGCGTGGAAAATCAGTAATTATTGTTTTTGAAGGATGGCGAGGATCCGGTATTTCTCAGGTTATCAATAAATTGCTCCATGCATTTGATCCACGTGGTGTACGGGTGTATGCGACAGACGAACCAGATGATATAGAGCGGGATCACTCTCTGATGTGGCGTTTCTGGACAAAAGTTCCACCATATGGGCAGATAGCCATTTTTGACAGGAGTTGGTATACCTCAATGCTTGTTGAAAGGGTAGAGAGAATGCATGAGGACGAAATACCATCGCACTGTATTTCGGATATCATAGGGTTTGAAGAACAGATAACAGGTGATGGTAATCTCATCATCAAGTTTTTCCTACACATCAGCAAGCAGGAACAGAAGAAACGGTTGTCAGACCTGGAGGATGATCCATTCACATACCAGGCGAGATACCTCAGGCGAAAAGAAGGCATGTATCAATATAATCTGTTCCTTCCTGTCATTGAGAAGATGCTCATGAAAACTGATCTGCCTACAAGTCCCTGGATAATCGTAGAAGCAGAGCAACTTAAGTACGCCCATGTAAAAATCCTCCGGACCGTCAATTCGATGATCGAAGGCTGGCTGGCAAATCGTGATGAAGATTCATCTGATAATTCCCAGTTTTTTGCAGTACAGGGAGTCATGAAAAACATCGGAGAAACTAGTATCCTGGATACTGTTGATCTATCAAAGTCATATACAAAAGATGAGTATAAGCCGCTTCTTGAGCAATACCAGGAAGACCTAAAACGGATTCAGTTTATTACTTATCGCCAGGGTATCCCTGTGGTAATAGTTTTCGAGGGTTGGGATGCAGCAGGAAAAGGTGGTTGCATTATAAGGCTTACTAACCCGCTAAATCCGAGAGGGTATGTTGTGGAGCCGATAGGTTCACCTAATGATTACGAGAAACTTCATCATTATCTCTGGAGATTTTATCCGAAATTTCCACGTAAAGGTCATATCACGATTTTTGACCGCTCATGGTATGGCAGGGTTCTTGTGGAACGCGTGGAAAAATTCTGTCGCGAGGATGAATGGCAGAGAGCATATCATGAGATCAATGCCATGGAAGAACAACTGGCGAGGAATGGTGTAGTAATTGTCAAGTTCTGGCTTCATATCGATCAGGATGAGCAATTGAAACGGTTTAATGAACGTGAAAACAGTGAGTACAAGCGGTATAAGATTACTGATGAGGACTGGCGAAATCGAAAAAGGTGGGATGAGTATGAACTTGCGGTCAATGCCATGATTCGCAGGACAAGCACACCCGAGGCTCCATGGACAATCATTCCCGCGAATAATAAATATTATGCCCGGATTATGACAATAAAAACTGTAATCGAAGCAATAGAAAAGAAGATTGGAGAGAAGGGTTTACTCTAATTCACGTTCCCTTTTTATTCCAACAGGATTTTATGCAGTTCCCGGCATCGTTTCCGCTCTTCTTCAAATCGGTTGATGATATCATGTAACTCTGGCATGTCAAAATCCGTTTCTATGGTGCCATCAGTTCTGATTGGATAAATTCGCCCTAATATTGTAATTAAACGCTTTCCAATGAGTGTCCTGTGTCGGACATTTGAATACTCAACAATGAGATTAGAATCTCCTCCTTTTGCAGTTGCCTGATCCATCTCTCTGCTGATCATCTCCTTTCGTTCCCTGACACCTTCTACTGATTTCACAAGGTCTGGCAGACGAACCGGTTTAATCAGATAGTCTTCTATCTGGTCTCCGTATTTCATTACATCCTTTATGGTGAGGCTTTTACCGGTCTGCATGATGATAGGAACGTGCCGGGTTTCTTCATTATTTTTAATATGCGACAGTGTTTCCCAACCATCCATTGGTTTCATCATTACATCAAGGATAATAATGTCTGGAATTTCTGCATCTATTAGTTCAAGAGCTTCCTTTCCTGATATCGCTCCCCGTGCATCGTACCCCTGCTGTTTAAGCGTCTCAACAAACGCCATCTTTAGCAGCGCCTCATCATCAATGTACAGGACTTTCAAACCGGTAGTCATTACCCTCTCCCTTATAACCGGATATTATCCCTCTGTATCCGGTCCAAATGGTATGATGTAGTGTGAGTCATTCTAATATCAGTTTTTTCTCGACTACTACATCTTTCTCGTTGATCTCCATCCCTGAAGCCTGGCCTTCTTTAATTATGGCCTTTGTTTCGTCCTCTATTGACTTTACAACCTCTGCGATATGCTCTGCGGATGGAATATCGCCAAGAAGGCTGTCATCCAGATTTACTGAAGAGGATTCACTTTCATCAAGTTCTTCAGTAGCTCCGAGGAACTTTGCACCCTGACGAATCAGACTTGAAATTTCGAATGGGAAAATAATCTTGGTCGCCTGTCCAGCTGACATTGTTTTCAATGCATCAAGTGAAAGGACAGTGATAGCCCGTTTATCCAGAGCACGGGCACCAAGTGATAGAACCCTGAGCCCCTGTGCCTCACCCTGGGATCGAAGGATCTGGGACATTCTCTCACCATCAGCCTTGAGGATTTTACTCTGCCTCTCTCCTTCTGCTTCAAGGATCATACTCTTTTTAAGTCCTTCAGCCTTCAGGATTGCAGATCTTTTCTCTCCATCAGCCCTCAGAATGGCAGCCCGACGTTCTCGTTCTGCAGCAGTCTGTTCGGTCATTGCCTGCTTTACAGCACCTACAGGATCTACTTCTTTGATCTCCACCCGCTCAACTTTCACACCCCACTGATCAGTCTCACGATCAAGGATATCCCTGAGCCGGGTGTTGATGGACTCGCGGTTATAGAGCACCTCATCAAGTTCCATATCACCGATGATCCCTCGAAGTGAGGTCTGGGCAAGTGCGACTGTTGCCATCCGGTAGTTAGCAACCTCGAAAAAGGCCTTTTCCGGATCGATAACTCTGATGTAAACGATTGCATCCACATTGGTTGGTGAATTATCTTTGGTTATGACTTCCTGTGATGGGATGTCAATGACCAGTGTCCTGAGATCCAGTTTTACAACCTGGGTTATGAATGGAACCACCCAACGGAACCCCTGGTTCATTCTTCCAATATATTGTCCGAGTCTGATCTGGAGACCCTGTTCGTACGGCTGGATAATGACTACCCCCCGTGCAAAGATGATCAGGATGATAATGATCAGAATAATTGTAATAAAAGTCTCAATAAATGCCATTACAAAACCTCCTCAACAACAATATGCACACCCTTTGAAGAGATAACTCTTATCCTTGCCCCTGCCTGAATAGTACCACTGCTTGATTTTGCACTCCAGACCTGTCCTTCGATGGTTGCTTTTCCATCCAGCGACTGTTCATCAGCCGCTGTTGTGAGAACTCCTTCTCTTCCGATCAGTGAGTCCATGCTTATAGTATAGGGTTTCTGGTCAGGCGGGGTCATTCTACTGTAGACAAAAACAGTTCCAAGGGCTGCCACTATCGCAATGCCAACTCCTGCAAGAATACCTATGTTTGTACTGAAGATATCAATCCCAAGCAGAAGTAACATCCCGATGATGATGAGAACCGTTCCGGGAACAAGCAGGAAAAATCCTGGGGAGAATACTTCAAGAGCTATAAGAAATGTCCCCGCAAGAATTACAAGCCACCCATATGAAAATCCCTCAACGGCCATATGGAGTAATCTGACGTATGAGATCAAAAAGATGATGACTAACTAATTCTGAGTGCTGCCAATTTGGCCCCGCGGGGAACACCTAATTCTTCAGCGATTGGTTCGCACTTAGCTGCCAACAGGTATGCAATTGGAGGAAGTCCTGTCTCTTCTCTGAGGCTCTCATAGTTTGCCATTCCTTTTGATATGATGAGAGTACAGGAGTCAAGTTCATGCTGTACATAAGAAGGAAGCAGATCAAAACGAATTCCAATCTCAGCTCCTGCCCCGTTAGTGTAAACATTATCAGCTATTGTATCCAGCCCCATCTCATTTGCATCAGTCAATGTTGCATCATTGAGGATAGGCGCATCTCGCACCACAACGGTGACATAGGATCCCTGGTTTTTAAGAAACTCAATAAGTTGTTTGTCAAATACGAGTTCTCCACAGTTATCTGTGAGATACACCACGTGTTTTGTCATCGGGAGGATCTTGTCTGTATCGTCAATATACAACCCTGAAGCAAATTCTTTACTGAAGAACGTGGCAAAGTCATCACTGATGGTGTGTCCCTTTACACCATAATCAAAGATATTTCCGATAACTGCAGCGGTAACCAGACTTCTGAAATCGGTTAGGTGTTCTCTGACAAGAGCCAGTGCTTTTGCAGCTTCCCTGTTTGACTGCTTTTTGAGCTTAAGAAAGGGATCTGTTGTCCCAAGTTGAAAGTAAACTGATCGATGGAGAAGACTTGCTACCACCGGATGAGTGTACGGTGTAGCCTGAAGAAATGTTAGTAGTTTGGTAGCGTGCTCTATAATTGGTTCAAACTTTTCAGATTGCACCCCTACGAGTTCTGTTTCAAGTCGTACACGTGATAACAGACAGTCAAAACAGCGATCATCATGATGCATAAAAACACCTTAAAAAAGGGTATGGGGCCATCGAGATTCGAACTCGAGTCAGAAGACCCCCAGTCTCCTAGGATGCCAGGCTACCCTATGGCCCCGAGTCCATACTATTTTCTCACATCTGACATATGTACTTACCCGTTTTATTCTATCCTGACTGATATGCGTTTCTGAAGGTAGTAATGATAATCTTTCTGTATTCAGTTCACTACGTAACAGGTTCATATAAACAGATTATTTATGAGGATGGTCATTCAGAATCTGAACTATAAATCAAGCAGTACCTCCTGATGAGAAAAAAAAGGACAAAATATTATATATCTACGTCGGAGATTATACCGTAGTTACTGCATAATACGGGTCCCAGACATGCTCAAGGAGAAGATAGCCGGTATCATTGAGGATATCACAAAGGTAGGTGGGGTACGGCTCTGTGCTCTCGTTTCACGGGACGGGATAATGCTTGGGAAGCATGCCGCGGGAGATTTTAATGAGGCGTGGTTTGCAGCGATGTGTGCAACTCTTCTCGCCTCGGCGGAGTCTGCGGCAGTTATCATCAAGATCCAGTCACCGGAGATGGTGACAATTCAGACGTCTGATGGTGTACTGATCATCATGGGAGCGGGCGATAAAATCCTCCTCACTACTTTGATAGATCCCTCTGCAGACATGGAGGCAGTCACTACATCCCTGCGAGATATAGCAGAGGAAGTTGGGGGGAGTTTCTGATGGCCACCATAATGGTAATCGATGATAGTCCATTCATCGTGGATATCTTTGTGACAATGCTTGAACGAGGAGGTTATACTGTTTATTCTGCAAACAGTGGGCCTGAAGGAATTGAACTTCTCAAGAGCGTCACACCTGATCTCATTCTTCTTGATATCATGATGGAGCCGATGGACGGGTGGGAGACACTCGTTGCTGTCAAGCAGAATTTAGCAACCAAAGATATTCCTGTCATGATGCTCACGGCCAAGCAACTTACACCCCAGGAGGCGCAGGAGTATGGGATGTATATCGAGGATTACATCCTTAAACCGGTCACCCATTCTGAACTTTATTCTGCGATTGAAGGTGTCATCAAAAGGAGGCAGCGGATTCAGGATGACATGAAGAAAGCAAAGGAGGGCGGGTTTGATGAGTTGCTTATCAATGAATATGGCCGCCTGGTTAAAAGTGTTGAGATAACCAAGCGACTCCTCAAACTTCTATCTGCTACATATGATCTTTCTGATCCTTCAATGAAATTATCAGATGATATCAACATCGCTATCAGGAGTATGGAGACAAATCTGAAGTTTCAGGAGATACGTGTCTCTGAAATCAGGGAAGAGTTCTCTGGTAAACCTGCCTGACTCTTTTTTCTACATCTCAGTCAGAGCTCATCATGTGGTCAGGGAGTTTTCTCCCTACAATATGAAGTAGATCAAGCACTAACCTCATGAACCATGTTTGATCTCGTATGTGTCAAATGCGGAGAAACATATCCGGCTGACACAGTTCTTTATTCCTGCAGGAAATGTGGTCATCTTCTTGAAGTCAGGTATGATCTCGCATCTATCAATATCACACGTAGAGATTGGCTCTCCCGTCCCCTATCCGTGTGGCGGTACCGTGAACTCCTGCCTGTAAAACGCGAACCGGTTTCTCTTTGTGAAGGGGGAACTCCCCTGTATCATCTGAAACGTATCGGTGAAGAGCTTGGGATGAAGGAACTTTATGCCAAACATGAAGGAATGAACCCGTCAGGCTCTTTTAAAGACAGGGGCATGACAGTTGGTGTCTCCATGGCTCTTCAACTTGGGATGAGTTCGGTTGCCTGTGCAAGTACTGGTAACACATCAGCCTCTCTTGCAGTTTACGGAGCAAAAGCAGGTATTCCTACCATTGTGCTATTACCAGCCGGGAAAGTTGCCCTAGGAAAGGTGGCTCAGGCCCTGATGCATGGGGCGCGGGTTATCTCAATTAACGGGAACTTTGACCGGGCACTCGAGATGGTTCGTGACCTCTGTGAAAGCAAGGGGATCTACCTGCTCAATTCAATTAATCCGTACCGCCTTGAAGGCCAGAAGACAATTGGGTTTGAGGTGATTGATCAGCTGGATGGGAAGGTACCTGACCGGATGGTACTGCCAGTAGGCAATGCCGGAAATATCTCTGCGGTCTATAAAGGGATTCTGGAGCTGAAGGCTTTAGGTTTTGTTGATAAGATGCCGATGATGACCGGTATTCAGGCAGCCGGCTCCCAGCCAGTCGTCCGGGCCATTAATGAAGGACTTGCTGAAGTAATACCTGATGAAAACCCTGAGACGGTTGCAACTGCTATCAGGATTGGAGCTCCTGTGAATGCAGAGAAAGTCCTCACAGCCATCAGGGGAAGTGGCGGGACTGCTGCCTCAGTTACGGATGAAGAGATCCTTTCCATGCAATGTGACCTTGCCCGCAAGGAAGGAATTGGTGTTGAGCCTGCATCTGCTGCCTCGGTAGCAGGTGTCAAGAAACTCGTAGAGTCCGGGGTTATTGATCGAGATGAGCAGGTAGTTTGTGTGGTTACCGGTCATCTCCTCAAAGACCCAGAAACGGTGATTAAACAGTGTGCCCCTCCAATCGAATGCGAAGCAACACTAGAGTCATTACTGGCTGCATTACAGCTCTGATTCTGGTTATTCTTGCAATTCCAGTGACAGCTCTGAATGTAACATACCAGATCGCTGATGACGGGACAGGATACCATGCAGTGGCCGCCGTAAATGCCACGGATAGATATGAATTCATGCAGAGCGGAGCGCTTGGTGAGCAGGTTCCACTTAAGGTAACCAATATCACCCTCCTTGAGAATGGTGTGAATAAAACATATACAGAGGAAAGGGGTGGTATCCGATTTGCATCAGGAAATTATTCGATCACCTTTGATGGTGCAATATCAGGAAATACATTCCAGAGTCAGTTGCCGGAGCCAGGTTCTGTCTCTATTATCCTCCCTGAACATTACAAGGTGGACAATCCGCTCCTGACATCCATTCAGCCGGGTGGGTCACGAGTGAATAAAAGTATGAATCAGACTGTTGTTACCTGGGATAAAACCAGGTATTTTGATATCAGATTTTATGATGCCAACCAGGAGAATCTACTCGGAATATTTACTCAGTTCTGGCTTATCATCGCGGTTATGCTTCTTCTTCCGTTTCTGTTTTCAAGAGGACGTCAGGGATAACCCCCTGAGTTCTATTCTTGTGTGGTGCCGCAATAACGTCTTGAGTCGTTGATGGTATGTGCGGCACCTCTGGTGCATCAACATCAGATAGACTCTTGATCTTCTTCTGATATGTTGTGCAGGTGACCATTCTGAAAAAAAGGCAGAATTCGGGTTTTTTCTTTCCTGGTAAAATTCTCGTAAAATCGCCAATTTAGACTAAATATGAATTATATGTGATATTTCTTCACTCCGGCAACGCAAAATTGCCTCTAGTGCCGCGCCTCTGTCAAAAACGGCATGATTTTGATTCTCTCGATTTTGCATAGAAATCAAAAAACCAGATCTTCCGTTTTTTCTTATTTTGAGGCAAAATCGAGATTTTCTGTTTGTTTCGTTCAAAATCGGCTTAAATTCAAAATCAAAGACCAAAAACGTCCTATTCATGATTTGGCATGTTTTGTACTGCATAAATCTTAAATGCTGAGGGATACACGTGATACAGTATACAGGAGACACAATCATGATAGACGTACTTGTTCCGACTAGAGAAGGAATGGCAACTGTCCCGCCAAAGTCAGATCAGGAGACTATGGAAGAGTTTAAGGCCCGTAATGCATGGGGCCTTTACATGAGTGTGGATCTAAGAAACTGCAACCCAGAAAGTATCCGCGATGCAGGTAAGATCCGCGAATTCGTAGTTGACCTCTGTGACTTGATCAAGATGAATCGGTTTGGTGAGCCTCAGATCATCAACTTTGGCCCTTGTGAGCGCGTAGCAGGATACTCAATGACTCAATTAATAGAGACCTCATGTATCACTGCTCACTTTGCAAACGAGACGAACACTGCATATATCGATATATTCTCCTGCAAAGAGTATGCACCACAGCTCACTGCAGATTTCTGCCGTGAATTTTTCGGTGCAGACTCAATGGATGTTCACATCTCGTTCCGCAACTAAAATCAACTCCTCTCTTTTTTTAGTCACAAAAAGATGCCATGATAATGGCAATTGTCAAGATTAAACGCTGTGTTTACAGGTTTTTCACTGATACTGCAACTTTTTCTCCAAATGCTGCGGCAGCAGTTGGTCCGTTGGCAGTTATTATCTTCCCATCAACAACAACCGGGCTACTGGTGAAGATTCCTCCTCCTTTACGAATTTCTTCAATAGCCTGATCATCATTCCATACTGTCGCCTTTTTACCTTTCAGGACTCCAGCCTGTCCCAGGACTGCGGGAGCAAGGCAGATGGCACTTACAATACTATTCTGTTTATCAAACTTTTGTATCAATTCAAGAAGTGGCCGGTAGTTCCAGAGATACTCAGGTGCGCCATTGCCGCCGACGATCAGAATTGCATTGTACTGGGCGATATCTCCTTCATTGAGATCACTAATCGTATGTTCGACCGGCATCTCTCCACCCATCATCCCAATTGCCAATCCACACGTGGTCGAGATTACATCATAGGAGATCCCGGCCTGCATCAGGTAATTGATCGGTTCAGTAAGTTCTTCGTCCCTAAAGTTACGAGGAGCGATGACTATCAGGACCTTTTTTTCATCTGCCATATATCTCTGATCTGCAATAGGGGATGAATGGTAATAAGATATCTGTATAAGAAATCGGTTCTATTTCTGGCCGCCGGAAGATTATAAAAAAGAGTAAAAAATTAGTGGATTGTTGAAGACGCGATAATATTGAAATGATTACCAAGGAGCAGACGGACCGCTTCTTCCACCTGATCAACACGGAGTATTAACACTGCCCGGTCTTTTCCAGAGTATGCATATGAATACTCAATGTTGATCTTTGCATCTGCGAGTTTTGATGCGATCTCATACAGACCTCCGGGTTCATCTTTCATCTCAACCCCAATCACATGAGTGAATGCAACATTGAATCCGAGTTCTGTTAGTTTCTTGTGAGCAAGATCTGGTTTATCCACAAGTGCCCTGATGACACCAAACCCGTCTGCTTCAGCAATCGAAAATGCGAGGATATTAATTCCCTCTTCCTGGCATGCCTTAGCCATGGAAGCTAGTCTGCCCGGTTTGTTCTCAGAGAAGAGCGAGATCTGTCTGATGATGTACTTTTCACAGTTCATTCACAACTTCCTCCTGTCAATTACCCGTTTTGCCTTACCTTCAAATCTGGGCAGTGAACCTGCCTCTACCAGTTCCACCTTCACTGCCACGTTTAGAGCATTATGAAGGGCCCGCTCGACTTTAGTTCTGACCTTCATTAGATCGGTGATCTTGTCTGAGAATGAATCTCCTGCGATCTCCACTTTGACGAGCATATCATCCAGAGCACCGGTTCGATCTACCTCGATCATAAAGTGCTTACCGATCTCCGGGATTCCAAGCAGGGTATGTTCTATCTGGGAGGGGAAGACATTAATCCCTCTGATGATGAGCATATCATCAACCCGCCCGGTAAGCCGCTCAAGCCTTGGAGATGTTCTCCCACATGTACAGAGATCATAGTTCAGGGCAGCGATATCCCCTGTCCGATATCTGATGATGGGAAGCCCTTCTTTCTGAAGCATGGTCACCACGAGTTCACCTTTCTCTCCTGGAGGAAGTGGCTCGTGTGTATCTGGGTCGAGGATTTCAGGGTAAATCAGATCTCCCCAGAGATGTGCTCCCTGCTGCTGTTCGCATTCAGTAAACAGAGGGCCTGATAGTTCACTTGTCCCGTAAATATCGTATGCTTCAACACCAAGCCAGTCCCTGATTCTGATTCGCATCTGCTCTGTCCAGGGTTCAGCACCAACGACTGCCTTTCTGAGCAGGGTGTCATTCTTAATTGAGATACCCATCTTCTCTGCTACTTCGCCTATGTGTATCAGATAGGATGGAGTACAAGCAATAGATGTGACCTGTAAATCACGCATCAGTTCAACCTGGCGTTCAGTGTTGCCTACTGATGTAGGAAGAACAGTTGCACCAACACGTTCTGCCCCGTAATGGGCCCCAAGTCCTCCGGTAAAAAGGCCGTATCCATAACTGATCTGCATCACATCGCCGCGACCTATTCCAGCTGAAGCAAGGCCACGGGCGACTGATTCGGCCCAGTTATTGATATCTTTCTGGGTATATCCCACAACAGTTGGTTTGCCTGTTGTGCCTGAAGAGACGTGATACCTGACGAGTTCTTCCCTGTCACTAACAATCAAACCGTCAGGGTAATTGTCCCTGAGGTTTTTCTTCTCCATGAATGGAAGTTTTCTGATATCTTCGAGTGATGAGATGTCATCAGGATGAACACCTGCGGCGTTGAGCAGATTTTTGTAAAACGGGGAAAAACTATACACTCTGTATATGAGCATCTTGAGAAGTTTGTATTGCAGTTTCCTCAAATCCTCAAGTGGCATCTCCTCGATTCTTGGATCTCTGCAATGCATCAGAATACCTCCCTCTGATCAACTACCCGTTTTGCCTTACCTTCAAACCTGGGAAGAGTCCCTGGCTCTACAAGCCTGACAGTTGTTCTGAGCTCGAGAACATCCCTTAAGGTTTTCACGACCCGGTTCTGCAGATTCTTGAGATCAGCAAGTTCACCCTTGAAGTATCCGGGTGCTACTTCCACATCGATCGTCATCTCATCCATATGGTTTACCCGGTTCACATATACCATATAGTGATTACCAACCTCGGGGATCTCCAGAAGCACATGTTCTATCTGACTTGGGAAGACGTTGATACCCCTGATAACAAGCATGTCATCACTTCTTCCGGTAAATCTTGCGAGTTTCGGGCCACGTCCACACGGGCACTCATCATCTAGAAGCATGGTGATGTCACCGGTCCGGTACCTGACAAGTGGCATGGCTTCTTTTACCAGGGGCGTTACTACCAGTTCTCCTCTCTCACCCGGACCCAGTTGTTCACCTGTCTTTGGATCGATGATTTCTACCAGATAACTGTCGTGCCATATATGCAGGCCGTTGTGTTCCTGACACTCAAAGGCAACACCCGGACCATACAACTCGCTCATCCCATAGCTGTCAAATGCTTCAACACCAAGTTTAGCCTCTAGATCATGGCGCATTGCATCTGACCAGGGCTCAGCTCCGAACATTCCTACCTTCAGCGCTGACAGATCTGCATTCATCTCTTCTGCTGCTTCAGCGAGATGAAGGGCATAA
Organism: Methanospirillum lacunae; assembly: GCF_003173355.1. Lineage (NCBI taxonomy): Archaea > Methanobacteriati > Methanobacteriota > Methanomicrobia > Methanomicrobiales > Methanospirillaceae > Methanospirillum > Methanospirillum lacunae. The sequence continues at coordinate 364,274 of NZ_QGMY01000008.1, forward strand.
CTTGGGGTACAGTGTATGGCAGTAACACCGAAGTCCTGGATCATCTCAATCTGTCGTCTTGTGTTCCCGGTTGCACTGGGTATGGTGGTCATTCCGATCTTCTCAGAACCGTAATGAAACCCGAGACCTCCGGTGAACATTCCATAATTGACCATGTTCTGAAAGACATCATCAGAGGTCAGTCCAACCATGGTCAGGTTGCGTGCAATAAGACTCGACCACTTGTCTAGATCTCCTCTGGTGTATCCAACCACGGTTGGTTTTCCAGTAGTTCCCGATGTGGTATGAATCCTGACAACCTCACGTCTGGGAACGGCAAAAAATCCGAATGGATAACCCGCCCTGAGATCTGTCTTTCTGGTAAAGGGAAGTTTCTGAAGATCTTCCAGACTCTTGATACTATCAGGTCCAACCCCCGTTTCCCTGAATTTATCTTTAAAAAAACCGATCTGCCCGCACCGTTCTACTGTCTCCCGTAGTCGTTTTAACTGCAGGGTCTGTAGGTCGGCCTGACTGATCGTCTCCATTGCTTTATCCCAGAACATATCAGGCACCATATTTTATACCCGCCCACCAGCAGGTGTCCGGAGTATCTGGCCTATTATTATGTCCTAAAACTCATAACCCTTGTTATTCTGTAACATGGGTCGGTTTCTCTATCATCATTTCTATGAAATCAACCAGGTGTGTAACCTTGGTGGTGTAGAACTGGTGAATGGGTATATTTACACTCGTTTTCTTAAAAAAAAGAGAATTTATTATGCGGTTTTGATATGTGCCACTGATTCCAGCCCGAGCATCTCGATTGCCATCTCTTTCATTTTGAACTTTTGAATCTTCCCTGTCACACTCATCGGAACAGATTCAACAAAGGAAATATACCTGGGTATTTTATATCTGGCAATCTTTCCAGTGCAGTGATCCCTGACGTCCTGTTCAGTAAGGGTAGCGTCTTTTTCAAGTACGATCCATGCCATTAGTTCCTCACCATATTTCTCATCAGGAACACCGATAACATATACATCGGCAATCTTTGGATGTTGGTGCAGGAACTCCTCAATCTCACGTGGGTAAATATTCTCACCGCCACGGATAACCATGTCCTTGAGTCTTCCTTCAATGTGGACAAATTCTTCCTGGTCGAATGAGCCCAGATCACCTGTATGTATCCACCCGTTTTCGTCCTTGGTTTGCCTGGTTGCAGTCGGATTATTGTAGTAACACCGCATTGCCATGTATCCCCTGGCGCAGATCTCCCCAATCTCTCCTTTTGGTACAATCTTTTTGGTCTCTGGATCGACGATCTTAAGTTCTGTATGAGGAAAAACACGACCAACAGTTGTCACCCGTTTTTCAAGGGGGTCTTTTGTTGTGGTCATGGTTACACCTGGGGAGGTCTCAGTCTGCCCGTAGACGATGACCACTTCTGACATGTGCATCTTGGTTGCTACCTCTTTCATGACCTCGATGGGACATGGCGATCCTGCCATGATCCCGGTTCTGAGTGATCTGAGATCATACTTGGCAAAGTCAGGGTGCCGCAGTTCGGCGATGAACATGGTGGGCACTCCATGGACTGCTGTGCACCGTTCTGCTTCAATGGTCTTGAGAACCTCTTCAGGATCAAATGTCGGGGCAGGAATGACCATTGTTGCTCCGTTTGTGGCACATGCCATATTTGAGAGCACCATTCCGAAGCAGTGATAAAAGGGAACCGGGATACAGAGTCGGTCTTTTTCAGTAAAGCCCATACCCTTCCCGATCATGTACCCGTTATTCATCACTCCATGATGGGTGAGAACAACTCCCTTGGGGTATCCTGTTGTTCCTGATGTATACTGGATATTGATTGGGTCATCAAAGGTAAGGGATGCGGCACGCTCCTCAAGTTCCTCAGGGCTTATCGATTCTCCGCGTCTGAGCAGTTCACTCCAGCTGTACATGCCGTTGTAGGGAATTTCTCCCATAAATATTATTGTCTTGAGGAATGGGAACTTCTCAGATAAAAGCCGTCCAGGCCGTGATTCGTATGCTTCCGGGCAGGCTTCATAAAACATTCCGACATAATCTGATGTTTTGAACCGTCCCTGGAGTATGAGTAATTTAACCTCAGACTGTTTCAGGCAGTAATCAAGTTCAAATGTCCGGTATGCCGGATTAATGTTCACCATGATCGCTCCGATCTTCGCGGTTGCGAACTGGACCATGGTCCATTCGGCATAGTTCATCGCCCAGATGCCGACCCGGTCACCTTTATTGATATCCATTGCCATGAGGCCACGGGCGATCCGGTCAACCTCATTCCTGAACTGACGATATGTAAGACGAACGTTCTGGAATGGCGCCACCAGTGCCTCAACATCAGGTTGTCTGGCACAGACCTGATCCAGCATCTCTCCGATAGTTGCTCCCATCAACGGGAAGTCAGCTGTTCCGCATGAGTAACTTAGCTCAGGCGCTTTTTGCTCAGCCATTGCATAGTACTAAACAGTGCGGAGATTTATCCCTCGCGCCAGAGGGTATGACAAGAGATGATCATAAGTCTTAAGTGAGTTGATGAATTACCTATACGAGCACACGGGGTCGTGGCCTAGTCCGGCATGGCGACAGGCTCCAGCGGTCTTTGTATTCCGGCAGATGATGACAAATGGGTCTTCTGATTCAGTGATGATCCGTTGGAGCACTGATGCTCGGGAGCATAACGGAGAGACCTGTCGATCGTGAGTTCAAATCTCACCGACCCCACGTTTTTGAATCAATTCGGTTGTTTTTTCTGAAATTTTTAGATTTATCTGAATATTATTATCTGGTTTTTTCCGGCGACAGGTGTCTTATAGATCATTCGCTGATATATACGCGGAAGGAATACAGATGTATCTCATAGGCGAAGCACTCATAGGTGACGGTGCTGAACTGGCTCATATCGACCTCCTTATCGGGGATAAGAACGGCCCAGTCGGTACAGCGTTTGCCAACTCACTCTCACAGTTATCAGCAGGACACACCCCTCTCCTCGCGGTTGTCAGGCCGAACCTGCTCACGAAGCCCGCAACACTGGTTATCCCGAAGGTGACCCTGAAGTCCGGTGCCCAGGTTACCCAGATGTTTGGTCCTGTTCAGGCTGCAGTCGCCAAGGCGGTTGCAGACTGTGTCGAAGAAGGTGTCTTTGCCGGGCAGGATCTCAATGATCTCGTCATCCTGGCAAGTGCGTTTCTGAGTCCAGAAGCAAAAGACTACAACAGGATCTACCGGTTTAATTATGGGGCAGTCAAACTTGCATTGAACCGTGCATTTGAGCAGTTCCCTGATGAAAAGACTCTCATTCATGAGAAGGACCGTGCAGCTCATGCAGTCATGGGATTCAAGGTTCCAAGGCTTTGGGATCCACCATACCTTCAGGTTGCCCTTGATATTGTCGATCTTGGCAAGCTGAAATCTGTTCTCTCGGCACTGCCTGAAAATGATCACCTGATCATTGAGGCTGGAACGCCACTCATCAAGAAGTTCGGCCTCAATGTGCTCAATGAGATTCGGGCCGTCAAGCCGAATTCATTCATTGTTGCAGATATGAAGATTCTTGATACCGGGAACCTTGAGGCAAGGATGGCAGCAGATGCCTCTGCAGATGCAGTGGTGATGTCAGGACTTGCTCCTAAAAGCACTATTGAGAAAGCAATTGAGGAAGCCCGTAAGACTGGTATCTACTCAGTCATTGATATGCTCAATGTTTCAGATCCGGTTGGTCTCATTAAGAGCCTGGCTGTTAAGCCCGATATTGTGGAACTTCACAGGGCAATTGATGCTGAGTCCTCAGCACATGCATGGGGTAACATCAAGGATATGAAAGCAGCAGCCGGTGGGAAACTTCTGGTAGCAACTGCCGGAGGTATCCGAGTACCGGTTGTTAAGGAAGCACTGAAGTCAGGTGCAGATATTCTTGTCGTTGGTCGGGCAATTACTGCAAGCAAGGATGTTCACCATGCAGCTGAAGAATTCCTTGAGCAGCTGAACAAGGAAGAGATTGATCAGTTCAGAATTATGACCGATTTCTAAACAAAAAGTTTAGAAATCTAACACCTTTTTCTTTAGTTGAGGAAACGATCTCTTCTCTCTCCCCATATAACTGATAGCAAGAGACTTCATGGAAATCCGAGTAAAAAGCCGGATTCATTATCTCTTGCTTTATCCTCTGGGACAGTAAATTAACGCGATAAATTATGGTATAACCTCTTCATCTCTTGGGCGGCGGGGCGGGAGAGATCTCCCTAATCCTTCCTTTGGGCGGAAACCCGCCGCCCACTTTTAAGCCCATCTCTCTCGTAATAATTAAAAATATTATTAATCTATTATTATTACCAATTCAGGGCGGCGAAATATGGGTGCACAGAAACCTCTTTCATCTCCTCATCCCCCATTCCGTGTGTCTGTGTTTTCCGCTTTGCCGCCCAGATTAGAAACCAAGCTTATAAATCACCACTTATGGCAATCCGGTCAAATATCTCCTGAGAAATTCTCCCGCCCAATGTTGATTTCTGCCGCTCTGCCGCCCAACGATCGAACACTTATGATCCATATGTCATTGGTTACGGTAAGGTGTAACACTAATAATACCATCAAATAGTGATCGAATATCCCATTAGGGGAAGAGAATTAGTGGTTTTGACAATTTTGTGACCTGCACATCAGGTTTCGGTCATGATAATCCTTACAACGTAAAACGCTGATGAACAAAACCTATTTAAAACCCCAATGGCGACCAGGGATGACTAGTGAAAAGGACTTGTTCATACAAAAGACAGATAACAGGGTGTCATGGTATGTTCGAAATCAGTTTGTATCAGATAACCCATACGTGATGCAGTGTACTTTCGGGAAATTAATTCCGTAATTGAAAAGTTTCAGGTGGAGCAGAAATGAGTATCATCAGTGACTGGATTAGTGAAGAGGAGATTGTACAGCATCCTGAAACATATCTCCTTTTGGGACAACTGTGTGTAATTTCTCTACGTATGATACTCTCTGAAATTGCAGATCATAGACCTGATGCTCATATCTCGGGGGAAATGCCTGGGAGGCTTGTGTATGAACCATGCGATCCGGTTGGTGCTTGATCTTCGCTCTGGCACCTCCCCTTCCATATTTCATTGATGATCGTTAGGATGATTTTGATTGAGGAATTATGAAACCTGATTTACTGTTATTTTTCGATACAGAGACGACCGGGACTGATCCACGTCTCGCCAGGGCTGTTGAGATTGCCTGGATTGTCTGCACCAGTGACGGGCAGATTGTGAAAGAGGAGACCCATCTTGTCAAACCGAAGGGGTTCACGATCCCGGATCAGGCGGCTGCGATCCATGGTATCACGACCGAGATAGCAGAAACGGAGGGTCTTGATCTGTCTGTGATTCTGAAGGAACTTCTCGCTGATGTATCTCGCACCGGTCTTCTTGTCGGTCACAATGTGGCGTATGACCTGGATATTATCGCTCATGAATGCAGTCGTGAGAAGATTGACTCTCTAAAGTTCAGGGAGAAGCCGAGTTTCTGTACGATGAAGAGTCTGACGAGTTTTTGTAAGATTCCCTTCCCATCCGGTACAGAATTCAAGTATCCTAAACTCGGTGAGGCATATGAGAAACTGTTAGGTGAGTCTCTGCTTGATGCTCATGATGCATTGATTGATACGGATGCGTGCAAGATGATTTTTTTCAAGGCGATTGAAATGGATATTTTCCGGTTTAACGAGTCACCACGTCCGGATGTTGAGGTCCGGATTTGTTAGAATAATTAAAGATCGGGGTTGTGATGGGGGGCCCGATCTGGTGAAAAAGATGAACGCTGGGGATAGTTCTGTGTTTTGTGTTAGGTTAGATGTGCAGGGGATTTACCCATACTAAAACGTGTCCTAGGTGATTGTAGGACAACAGTTCATTAGTGTTTTGTAATTTAAGTGTGTCGAAATGTTTCTGTTAATTAGGTTTGTTAATTTGCGCATAATTTAAGAATAATTTTTTATTGAAAAGATATTTAGAGACTTCACAGGGTTAAATATGATCTGGGAGAGACGACTATTGTGAATGTGATCGGGCTCTATTTCATGTACAGGCAGTACATGAAACTGGCCGGCAAAAGGCGAAAGAGACTAAATGACGCCTTCACCAAAAGGTAAGAAGTCAGGTTTTGGTGGTTTCATTGACATCAAAATGAATAGACATCGAACTTCCGGTCCATGAGCAGCTCCTAAAGCATCATAATTATCCTGATTACGGAACTTGGAAACCCCAATACGCTCCCTAATGGGTAAGAACTGCGTGAGCAGAACTATAAGTGTAGTGGGAATAGGAAACTGCAAGAAGCGAATAGGCCGCCTATAATGGGTGTGGATAAAGGCTCGTTCCCCAACCCGAAAGGGTGCAGACGTGCAGTTGGCCAATCACGACGAAATTTGAGGTAACTCTATGAATGTGAGAAGTTCAAATACGCATATTAGCGAGGACCTTACTAACAGGGAGTTAGCCAAACAATGGAAAAATCTTCCATTAGATGAAGCACGATCCCATGTGAATAGACTCCAGAAAAGAATCCCGAAAGCTGTTAAAGAAGGAAAGTATCGACTAGCGAAAAGATTACAGTATTTAGTTACTCACTCTTTTTATGCTAAAACTCTTGCAGTCAAAAAAGTAGTTGAGAACACTGGACAAAGGACCACCGGTGTTGATGGAGTTAAATGGACTCTTCCCCATGAGAAGATGAAAGCAGCCCTCTCACTGACGAACAAAGGGTACAAAGCACAGCCACTCAAGTGTATCGTAATACTTGACTACTTGTTGTTCTGAATATTATCGCCAAAAAATATGAACGTAAAAAATTAAAATTGGATTTTGAGTGAATCCATTTTTTTGATATCCGAATTAATATAACTAATAGAAAAAAATATAGATCAATGGATTATCTGGATGAAATTAAAGACGGAGTAGAAAATTTTTTAGTGAAGTGCCTCCAAATCGTAAAAGGAGAAAGTATATTAGTAATATATACCCCCTCCTCAAATTATAAAGATACGATAGCATATTCAGGTTCAAAAGGTATTCATCGTTTTTGGAGAGATTGGCAATCTGTTTTTGAAGATAAAGAATATGATGAACAAATAAAAATATCAATTAGAGAGCATCGAGAAATAATTCACGCTATTTCTGATGTTTCAGATTCATTAAATTGTTCTATTTGTCTGTTTCCATTAAATATTAGCAATAAAAATAAGCTCGAAATTTTGAACACTGATGTTGTTGGATTAAAAAATAAACTAAAAACTGCGGATATTATAATTGATTTAACATTAATTGGTTTGGATAGTTATTTTATCCCTAATAAATTTAAAATTGGAACACATAACCTCAAATCAATATTTTATAAATCGAATTTAAGAGGAGCGGATTTACATAATTTAACAACAGATTCTCTAATTGACGGTGCCATGTGTGAAAATTTCAAAGAAATGGATACAAGGATTAAGCAATATTATGAACTAATTAAGGGAGTAAAATCTGTAAGAATTACTGACAATCGACAAGAAACTAATCTAACTCTTCCGATAATGCACGGAGATATGCCAACTATGGGAACGGGAATAATTGGAATGAAAGAATGGCATTTCTTACCTAATGGGATTATTTCATTATGTGTTGATCATGAACAAGTAGAAGGTTCAGTCGTTTTAAATGGACCTATTTGGGGAGGTGATTCTTTGAATCATGACCCTGTTAAACTAAGAGTATGTAATGGAGTTGTATCAATAAATTCTGGTGATAATACTCTAGTCAATACGATATTAAATCAAGATGGTGGCAAATATTTTGGTGAAATTGTATTTGGGTTTAATAAAAGGGCAGATAAATTAAATGAAAGTCCATATGAATTTTATGTTGCTGATGGAAGTGTATCCCTAGCCTTTGGAAGAAATGATCATATAGGAGGCAACTGCGGAAAAAATTGTGGTATTGGACATCAATATAATAATAACCACCAAGTTATTCATTCACACGCTGCAGTTAAAGTAGACAATATAGTTTTAGATATGCAGGATGACAGAAAACTAGAACTAATGAAGGATGGTAAATGGATGGAGGTAGAATGAGTATGAGGTTGAGTAGTTATCTCGCTGAATCAACTTCCTTGCCTGGAAAAATATTTGAAATATCATTTTTAAACTCATATACATATTATTGGTTACATCCGTCTGAAATTATGAAAGGATTACTATACGGTATAATACCTCCTTATCTATTTACAGTTTTCATGGATAGTAGACCATTATTTGAAAAATTAGATGTAATAATATATGGACTTTTAGCGATAATTATATTTTATCATGGAATTTTATTTATTTTAGTATATCGGGATACTAAACAGGGAACAAAAAAGAATCAATGAGATGTAAAAAATGAATTCCAATATTGGCCAATCTAAAGCAATATTATTACATGAAAAATATTGTGGGAAAATAGGTATCCATTCTAAAATAAGGATGGATGGCAATTTACCGTATGTATATACTCCAGGTATAGCAGATGTAGCACAAAAAATAAATGAAAATCCTGAATATGCATTTAAAAGTACAATTAAGAAAAATTCAGTGGCTATTGTAAGTGATTGTTCACGTGTGTTGGGGTTAGGACCGATAAAACCAGCAGCAGGACTAGCAGTCATGGAAGGAAAAGCAGTTTTATTTAAAAAAATTGCAGACATTGATGCATTCCCTATTTGTTTAGATACTACTGATGAAGATGAAATTGTCAGAACGGTCTGCAATATAGCTCCTGCATTTGGTGGTATAAATTTAGAGGATATAGCATCAGTAGGTGGGAAAAGTTTTAATGTTGAAGATAAATGTAAAAAATTGATCAAAACCAAAGAAAATCCAATACCAATATGTCATGATGATCAACATGGGACTGCAGTGGTTGTTCTAGCAGCGATGAAAAATGCTCTTCGTATAGCGAATAAAGATATTCGAAGCGCTAAATTTGTTTTTATTGGATGTGGTAGTGCTGGCTATGCGTGTTATGATCTCTTTAAAAAAGCAAAAATGAATCCCAATAATGCAGATGTCTTCCACAAGATTATGGATAAAAATAATCACGCCGAATTAGTAACTAATATTTATAAAAATCGTGATGATTTTGATCTTTTAAATTGTAAAGAAAAAATTGTCGCTGAAGATTCAGCGAGAAAGGAAAAAATGACATTGTTAGAGGCTATGAATGACGCCGACGCGGTCATTGGTTTGTCTGAATCTAAGAAGGACGGTAATGTTATATCTGAAGAAATGATTCAAGTAATGAATCCGGAAACTCCTATCGTTTTTGCCCTAGCAAACCCGTACCCTGAAATTAGTTATCAAAAAGCAAAAAAGGCTGGCGCAGAAATAGTTGCAACAGCGCTTTCTGGAACGCCTAATCAAGTCAATGATATTATCAGCATGCCTGCTATTTTTCGAGGAGCTCTAGATGTGGGAGCGACTGAAATTTCAACAAATATGTTATTAGCAGCTACAGAAGCATTAAGATCTTCAGTTCCACAAGTAAATGATGTAAATCATATTATCTCATTACCTGGAAGAGTTGAAGCAGTAGCTGAAATGGCGTATCAAGTTGCAATAGTTGCAAAAAGAGATAACCTAATAAGAAATCATGAATGGGATAAAGATAGGTACAAGGATGAAGTTACAAAACGAATAGAACCATTTTGGTAAAAATCTATAGGTTATATATTCGGATTAAAATCTTTAATTTATCCTAAAGGAATATATCGTAATCCATATTTTAGGTATGGATTAGTTGAATCCATATTTTCTAATTTAAATTTACAATAATCTTCTAATGTAGAACGTTTTTCTGATTTAGTAGCAGAAAAACTCATTTTCTCTCTATTCGATAAATTTTGATAATCTATCATTTGGTATAGATATTCATCAGTTGTTGAGTTATACCCCTTTATTAAATATATTTGATTTAGATCAATTTTGGCATTGGTATATAATGTGTTATTTCTCAATGTTGGCATGGTTTGAATTTTTTCTAAAAAAGATAAATTAATTTTAGATTTGATTATTGCTAGTTGATTATAAAAAATGTTATTATCCTTATGAATAGAAGAATCTGTGTATAGAAGTGCCATTATAATACCTATTATAATAATGGGCAATATAATTCGATATAAATATTTTGACATACTATAATTTTCCTTATCGTAATAATAGATTAAATAGAATTTTAATCCACAAAAAAATATGCATTATTTCTATTATATTATTGGAAATATCTTTGAATAATGTTATTACAATATATTTTATCCCATCTAAATCGGAGTTTTATTCTTCTTCAACTCTGTTCAATGAGCAATTCCTTTGATTTTATCTAATCCTAAAAACCTCTTTGGGCTTTATCGCCTAATTGTATTGTAAACACTGGGAGTTGTCTTAATATAAAAAATGAACTCTTTACGATTTTGTTTAAATGGTGATCGAATTAAAAAAAATAATTCGAAATCTTTTACCCTGTTCATTTAATTTGAAGGAAAAATGGCCGATTTTATATCAAAGACAATCCCTAAGTCGGCTGAGCGATATTTCATGACCGATTGATACCATTGCGAACTTCATGGCTCTTGTCCAGTATATCCTTGACGATCACCACTGGGGGTGTTCTTCAGACACCTCAAAAAATGATAGATGTCTGAACTACTCAAAAATCATGGTTCAATCTCAAAATTTAGTCGAAAATTGATCTATTACTCCAAGGAAACAGATCTGGCATCTCGATACAGTCTCTCTATGTTCATCAGTCCCGGAAAAAAACATCTTAAGCAGATAGATGTACTTATACATACTGAGAATCCCCAATAGGACATCAGAATGATAATCCCTGAAAAACACCGGGAAACTGAAATATTCTTTGTTGTGGAAGAGGCCGATGAGGGCGGTTATATTGCCCGATCACATGCATTTCCCATATACACTCAGGCAGATACCCTCGATGAACTCCGGGAGATGGTTCGTGATGCCGTCCTCTGTCACTTTGGAGACAAACCAGCCCCGACCCTAATCAGACTTCATATCGTTAGGGATGAAGTTCTCGCCGTATGAAAGTTCCCGGGATATTTCTGGATCTGATTTGATATCCTATCTTATTTCGATAGGATTTTAAAAAATAAGGCAGACGGGAAATCATATTTGGCTCGAATGGGTGATCGATGGGGAACTGTATGGAATAACTGTTCCATTACATGATCCTCTCAAAACCGGAACTCTTACTCACATAGTGAAAGAAATCGCACAAAAGACCGGAAGAGACTGGATATCGATTATGGAAGAACAGTAATCAGACGATTTTATGGCGATAGTGACGGTGGATGTCCTTCTAAAGTTGCATCAAGTGGCCATTTTGATATATGGAGGAACTGATGGAATTCTTAATGAAGGGACACTCTACTATCTCACAGAAAAGACATCTCACTGTTCTGATCCAATTATTAAGGCCACATTTTTGCTTCACGGGATAGCAACCATGCACCCATTCTTTGATGGCATTAAGAGGACTGCTCTTATGGCAGCAAACACGGTATTGGGTCTTCATGGTCTCATGATTACAGCTTCTAATGAAGTAACTGTATCATTTGTTCTGTCTGTTGCACGTGGAGAGAAGACAGAAAATCAAGTGGGGATATGGATTGGGAAAAATAGTGATATGTATCGTAGTTATTGACCTAATATCTCAAGAGCTTTATTATATCGGACCAGGGTATTCTTGACTATATCCCGCATCTCTGGAGAGAAATCTGTCTGATCTAAAACACGCTCGATTTTATCGATATCTGGAGGAGTGTTTTTGTGCTGAAGCATAATGTTCATTTATCATTGTTCTGCAACATTATCAAATCTCTTATGGACTTTTGAAACAGGGAATAGAATATAAAATGTTTTACTTTGAACGTTTTAATTCCTCATTGCAACAGCCGGGTTTATGCAACTGGACATGTATTGCGTTCTATAGAGGGAATGAATCGCTACTTATTCACTCTACTTCGTTCCTAGCAAAAACCCGGATTTTTTCAGGCGGATTCGAATGTCTCACCCGGATTCAATACTACAACCTTCAGGTCTGTTGTCCGTTCAATAACCCGTTTAAATTCCCCAGCATCCTGAGCAATTTTTGGAGAGGTATTGTAGTGTATCGGAATGACAACCGGAGCACCAACAAAGTCTGCTGCAATCATCGCCTCACGCGGACTCATGGTATATCGCCCTCCAATAGGAAGCAAGGCGATATCCGGATTATATATCCGTCCGATGAGTTTCATATCACCAAAGAGGGCGGTGTCCCCGGCATGGTAAACAGTAACTCCGTCCATGGTGATCAGGAAACCGGCAGCAGCTCCACCATATACTCCGATCCCTGCATCCTCAATCCATGAAGAATGAACAGCAGTTGTCATTGTGAACTCGACTCCGTCTACGGTAATTGTGCCCCCGATATTCATCGGTTCAGCCTCAAGTCCCTTTTTCTCAAGATAGTGAGCGAGTTCATTCATGGCTACTGTCTTGACGCCGAGATCGAGAGCACACCCAAGATGATCAGCATGAGCATGGGTTACAGCTACAATATCTGGTGTGCAGGAAATCTTTCCGTCAGGTACAAAAGGATCGATGAGCACTGTACGTGACCCCTCAAGGAGTACACATGAGTGCCCGAGCCAGGTTAGTTTCATAAAAAATCAGGTGATGTCGATCAGTTCTGCTTCAGTGATATCGATCGATTCACCGAAAGCATCCTTGGTCGCACTGGTTGTCATCTGTTCAGTCAGATCACGATCTTCCATAACATCCTTGATCCGCTCGATGTACCTGTCCATATCCCGGTCAATCATAGCCTCAAGCACATGGCGGTATTCACGCAGGGTTGAAGGACTGATCCCGAGTTCCTCGCTGATCTCCTTCATGGTCTTTCCTGAGGTCATGAGTTCTTCCATCTTGAACCGGTCAAATGGCATCTTGAAATCAAGTTCACGGAAGAGTTTCATTCTGACACGAGCACGTGCCACGGTCTTAGACAATTTTTCGTCACCCAGATCACGGGCTATCTCAGTATCATTCTTTCCTGCATGATATGCGCAGATGAGCTTTGCAAGCTGGATGGGACGCAGTTTTGTCTTGAAGATACCCTGATCGAGCAGTTCACGCATAATAAGTGCGATCTCCCGCTCAACTGCGTCACTATCACGAAGAGTGCCGTGGATCTTCTTCATCGGCTCCACAATCTGTGTGTTGCCGGTCATATTGGTAAACAACTGTAAAAGTTGCTCTTTTTTCTGGATCTCTTCAGGCATGGGATATCACACTGGTAGGGATACCGATATAGATGCCGTTTAAATTATTTAAGTTTGTTGGAATTTTTCGGAAAATTGACCGATATTCCTTTTAACTAACTTATAATGACGCTGAATTTCTCCCTAATGCGACTCCTCTGATCCCTCCTATCGGGATATGCCTGATGGAGCTGGCGGCATTGCCCCAATCCCCGGGATGAAGAATACTCCGGAATCTATATGCTCTGAATTTACTAATATGTCTAGATATTTCTGATATTGAGGTGTCATTCGCGGTGGTTTCAAAGGCAGATAAAAAGTCGCAGGTTCCGGAGAACGATATCTATGATCAGGTCATTGATCTTGCCAGGCGACGTGGTTTTGTCTGGCCGTCATCTGAGTGTTATGGATCGGTTGCGGGTTTCATCGATTATGGCCCGCTCGGAACCCTTCTTAAACGACGGATTGAAAACCTGTGGCGCCAGTTCTACGTAGTATCAGAAGGATACTATGAAATTGAGTGCCCGACCATCGGTCAGGAAGCCATCTATATTGCATCAGGTCATGTGGGTGGGTTTGCTGACAAAATGTGTCAGTGCCCGGCTTGTGAAGAATATCTTCGTGCAGACCATGTTGCCGAGGCTCACAATGTTCCTGATGCTTCGGTCCTGAATGCAGCCGAACTCCAGAAGGCGATCTGTGGGCTCCCTTGCCCTGCCTGCGGAGAAAAACTTGAAAACATCGAGGTGTTTGCCTTCAACCTCATGTTCCAGACCTCCATCGGGCCCGGTTCACAGCGGAAAGGCTATCTCCGGCCCGAGACCGCCCAGGGAATTTTCGTAGACTTTGGTCGTCTGCTCCGGTTTTATCGTGATCGCCTTCCCTTTGGAACTGTCCAGATCGGCAAATCATACCGGAATGAGATCTCACCACGCCAGGGTATGATCAGGCTTCGTGAGTTCACCCAGGCAGAGGCCGAGATCTTTGTCCATCCTGAAGAAAAGAACCACCCGAACTTTTCCCGGTATGCTGACTACTCATTCCCTCTCTTCTCATACCAGCAGCAACAGGCAGGTGGAGAAGCCAGGGTTTACACCATGAAAGACGCGGTTGCCCAGGGAGTTATTGCCAATGAGTATGTTGCATACTACCTAGCGCTTACTCATGACCTGCTTACCACCATCGGGGTAAAACCTGAAAAGCTCAGGTTCAGACAACATCTCCCCGACGAACGTGCACATTATGCCGAGGATTGCTGGGATGCTGAAATCCGTTCAGAACGGTTTGGATGGGTTGAGACGGTTGGTATTGCTGACCGTACCGATTATGATCTCAACGCCCATGCCGAAGAGAGTGGCGATTCTTTTACAGTCTATATCCAGTTTGCAGAACCAAAGCGTGAACGTCGCAAAGTCATCTCTGCGAATATGGGTGTGCTTGGTCCTCAGTACAGGGGTAAGGCAAAAGCGATAGCAGATGCCCTTGCAACTGTAACCCCCGGCCCTGACGGTGCAACGGTTACCGTTGACGGGGAAGAATATTTTGTTCCATCTCATCTCTTTGAGATTTCTGAGCAGGATGTGGATGTTCGCGGGACAGATGTCAGACCGCATGTGATTGAACCAAGTTACGGGATTGATAGGATGATCTATGCAGTCCTTGAACACTCCTTTGATGAAGAGGACGTAGATGGAGAAGTCAGAAAGGTGATGCGGTTCCCGTTCAGAATCGCTCCGGTTCAGGTAGCGGTTCTCCCCCTCATGGCTCGTGACGGGCTTGACACAATAGCACGTGAGATCACCCACACATTGCATGGTCATGAGATATTGGCAGAGTATGATGACTCCGGTGCAATCGGCAGACGATACCGCAGACAGGATGAAGTGGGAACTCCTCTGGCAATCACCGTTGATTATGATACCAAAGAGGATCAGACTGTGACCCTTCGTGAGCGTGACAGTATGAAACAGGTACGGGTAAAGATTACTGATCTCCCACTGCTCATATCCGGTCTCATCAAGGGTCAGAAGACCTTTTTAGATATTTCATCCTGATGGAATACATCAATCATCCTCTTATTCACCCTGACCGGCTCGAAAAGCGTACCTACCAGTTTTCAATTGCGATGCGGGCATTAGATGGTAACACTCTGGTGGTCATCCCCACCGGTCTTGGCAAGACTGCCGTTGCCCTCATTGTTGCTGCTTCAAGGCTCTATAGCATGGGTGGCAAGGTTCTGATGCTTGCCCCAACAAAACCACTTGTAGAGCAACATCTCCGGTATTTTCAGAGTCATCTTAATCTCCCTGAAGCCACAGAAAAAAGTTGTGTGATCTTCACCGGGGAAGCAGCTCCAGCAGTGAGAACTGCTGAGTGGGATGCAGCAACAGTGATCCTGGCTACCCCCCAGGTAGTGAAGAATGATCTGATTGCCGGTCGGTATTCACTTCACGATGTCTCTTTGCTTGTGGTAGATGAAGCACATCGTGCAGTGGGCAATTATGCATACGTGTTCCTGGTTGAACGGTACATGGAGAGTGCCATCCAGCCGCTTGTCCTTGCGATGACTGCGTCACCTGGGGGAAATCAGGAGAAGGTAGCAGACATTGTTGAAAACCTGCATATTGTTCATGTAGAGACCAGGTCAGAAGCTGACCCTGATGTCAGGCCCTATGTGCATGAAAAAGAAGTTGAGATCATCAATGTCAGCCTTCCTGATGAGCTAAAACAATGTCTTACATATCTCTATGATCTGATAGAGAGCCGTCTCTCCCAGCTCCGGGAGATGGGCCTGCCTGCTCCGGACAGGAAAAATCTCTCGATGAAGGCATTGCAGGAACTCAACGCTCTCATTCAGCAGCGAATAGCCGAACGTGACGCAACCGGGTATGTTGCAGCAAGCATTCATGCCGAGTGTATGAAGCTTCGCCATGCGGTGGGGCTGGCAGAGTCACAGGGATGTCTGGTGCTCAAAGGGTATCTGCAAAAACTTTCTGCAGAAGGAAAGACACCCGGTGGATCAAAAGCAAGCAAACGCATTGCAGAAGATCCCAGTTTTGGTGAACTTTTAAGCCGTGCAGAAGGATGGGAGGAAGAATGCCATCCAAAACTTCTTGCACTTCCATCGCTTGTTGAGCAGATACTTGAGGAGCATCCTGAAAGCCGGGTTATTGTCTTTGCCACATACCGGGACACGGTTAGAATGATTGTTGAGATGCTTTCTGCCCGTGGAATAACTGCAGAGCGATTTGTTGGTCAGGCAACCAAGGATAGTGAAAAGGGTCTGTCGCAGAAAAAACAGATAGCTGCTCTTAAACGATTCAGGGAGGGTGAGTTCAGGGTTCTCGTTGCAACTTCTGTTGGAGAAGAGGGGCTTGACATTCCCTCAACAGATGTTGTCATCTTTTACGAACCGGTTCCCTCAGAGATACGAAGCATTCAGCGGAAAGGGAGAACCGGCCGGCATGGCACTGGCCGGATCATTGTGATGGTTACCCGGGGGACAAGTGATGAGATCTCACGGTTCACATCGGTGCGAAAAGAACGGGCTATGGCAAAACAGATGTCCGGTCTTGGGAAGCGGATGAAGAATGAATTTCAGTCAGCACTATCACTGAGTCCTGAAGAGATTGCCAGGGATCGCGCTGAACAGGAGCAGCATTTCGGTCCTCAAATTGTGGTAGATGATCGGGAACTCGTCTCTAAAGTGACTGAACATCTCTCTGCTGCCGATGCGAGGATCAGTGTTGAACGCCTTCCCGTGGGTGACTACCGTATCGGTGAACGTATCCTTGTTGAGCGTAAGACTGCCCGGGATTTTGTGGATACCCTGATAGAGCGTGATCTGCTCGGACAGATCAGACAGATGGCAGCGAATTGTACAAAGCCGGTATTGATCATTGAGGGTGGTGATCTCTACTGTCAGCGAGATATTCATCCAAATGCTATTCGGGGAGCGCTTGCTGCAATCGGGATAAACTTTGGTGTGACAATTTTCTCTGTTTCTGATCCCGGGGAGACCGCCGAACTCCTTCTGGTTCTTGCGCGCCGTGAATCAGAAGATGGAACAGCCGAGCGTACCCTACCATTGAAACATACATATCAAGGTAATCATGAGGCACAGGAAGCGATTATTACCGCATTTCCTGAAATCGGACTCAAACATGCCCGGTCTTTATTGTCTGCGTTCGGTTCAGTTCAGGCTATAATGCAGGCTGAACGAGATGATCTTCTTAAAGTCCCGGGGATCGGCATAAAAAAAGCAGAGAGGATTTACGAGTTGTCCCGGTTACCATACCTCTGATTCAGTATTGAGTACGCTTCTGCAACTTCTTTCAATGCATGGGTTAGTTCAGCAATATTGCGTGAATTTGTTTC
This sequence comes from Methanospirillum lacunae, assembly GCF_003173355.1. Taxonomy (NCBI): domain Archaea; kingdom Methanobacteriati; phylum Methanobacteriota; class Methanomicrobia; order Methanomicrobiales; family Methanospirillaceae; genus Methanospirillum; species Methanospirillum lacunae. The sequence continues at coordinate 382,016 of NZ_QGMY01000008.1, forward strand.
CTCTTCAATGCTAATGAGCAGATATTTGAAAGTTTGTTCAAATAGTTCATCGAGATTAATGTCCATTTCTGATATCTGGGTCTCTGAATTTTTAAACCTGGGTTCCGTATTATGACTTCTGGATACTGAATCTCCTTTGTTTTCACCCATTGCTTCGAGATCTGACTCCTTACATACTACGCACGATGTTTCACCTTTATATTCAAAGAGCGGGGAGCCGCAATTCTGACATGTCTTTGCAAGCATCTTTCCTCCCTTGAGAAGATACTCTGCCATGATCTCATCTGGTTTTCTCATAACTTCACTATAGTTTTATGAGGGGCCGTAAGTAATAATAAGAGAAGCTCTCTCACGGGTGATAGCATGCCAAATCCGGAACAGACGGTAGATAACTGTATACAGATGCTTTCCGCCATTATTGATGACGGAACGATTCCGCGCAATATCAGGCGGGTCGCTGACGAGACACGTACCCTTTTACAAAATAAAGATAAGCAGGTTGGCCTCAGGGCAGCCGAAGCGATATCCAAGATTGACGAGATCAGTAATGATTCTAATATGCCGATGCACGCAAGAACCCGTGTATGGGAATTGGTCTCTAACCTTGAGACAGTCCCTCTAGATTAATCGTTGTGCTTAGGCTTTCCGCCTACTGAATAATCAGTATCTTTGCAAAACGCGTATGCCGGTAACTCCGGCATCGATTTTTTTTGATCCTTAGTTTCGGTATTTTACCTTCAATGTTGTAGGTAGTAGGTCTTTTAGCAAATTTGCCTATAGGAGCCAAAAGAAAAAAAATGTGTTTCTTATGGTGATGGATAGAATCACCATCCGGGAAAATAGGGGGTTAGTTGAGTTTTTTGATAACTTTGTTTGCTATCTTAAGGGCACAGTAATCCCCACACATTGTGCAGGCTTCCCTGTCAGCAGGCATCCGTTCAGATCTGATTTTGCGTGCCCGCTCCGGGTTGATAGCAAGATTGTACTGAGCATCCCAGTCAAGGTCCCGCCGTGCATGACCCATAGCCAGGTCCTGATCCCGCTTCTTCAGTTTGATCATGTCACCAACATGAGCTGCAATTCTACTGCTCATCACACCTTCATACACATCTTCCACATTTGGCAGGGCAAGGTGTTCTGCTGGAGTGACGTAGCAGATAAAGTCAGCACCATATGAGGATGACATGGCGGCTCCGATGGCTGCTACCCGGTCATCATACCCTGGAGCAATATCGGTTACTATGGGTCCGAGCATGTAGAAGGGTTTGTTTCCAGACATCCGCTTCATCAGTTTCACATTGGTCTCAATCTCATCGACAGGGACATGACCGGGTCCTTCTACAATTACCTGAATTCCCTGCTCGTGAGCCTTGTCTCCGAGCTCGGCATTGATGATTAACTCCTGGATCTGAGCACGGTCAGTCGCATCATGCACAGCACCTGCTCGCATACCGTTTCCGGTTGAGAGCGTGACTTCATGCTCTTTAAGGATTTCACACAGGTAATCAAACTCTGCAAAGAGTGGGTTTTCTTTGTCGTTGTGGAGCATCCATGCGGTAAGAAATGCACCGCCCCGTGAACAGAGGCCGCCGTGCCTTCCCTGGCGCTGCAGTCGTTCAAGAGTGATTTTGTTGATACCTGTGTGGATAGCCATGAAGTTGGTACCAAGTTTTGCCTGTTCGGCAGTGATCCTGAAGAGATCATCTTCACGCATATGGATTACTGCACCGTCCTTGCGTGCTGCCTCGATAAATGCCTGGTACAAGGGTACTGATCCTACTGAAAGGCTTGTTGCTTCAACAACACGCCTACGGATATCGAAAAAGTCACCGCCGGTTGAGAGTTCCATTAAGGTATCAGCGCCTGCCCTCTCACCTGCTTTTGCTTTTTCTACCTCCATATCCACATCAACAATATCTGAGGAAGTCCCTATAGAGCAGTTAACTTTGGTACGAAGTCCTTCTCCGATACCACAGACTTTCACTTTACGGTAAGGAGACACCGGGATGACAATATGTCCTGCAGCGATTCCACGGCGGATATAATCTTCAGTTACACCTTCCTGGGCTGCAACGACCTTCATCTCTTCGGTGATGATGCCTCTCCTGGCATCCTCAACTATTGACATACCTCATATGTACTATAATAAGATACATAAAGGCTCGGTTTTTGAAAAGGGGACTCCAATTTGGTTTCTCGCAACGCAAGTAAAATTGCTTTGTGGTTTTATGTTTTCACCATCATGATCCTACAGGCCATCACCAATGAAAACAGTGATGAAAACCGGGAACCAATCTGTTACCGCAGTGACAGATCCAGTCTGTATAAACTTTGCCGGCTTTGTCCCTCTCAGTACCGTTGACTGGCGGGGAAGATCCGTTTGTGTCATCTTCTTCAGGGGATGTCCGGTCAGGTGCTGGTACTGCCAGAACCCTGGTATTCAGAGTGGAACTGATATTAAGGACTGTATGGAGATTCTCTCCATGATTAGGTCTGCCGAACTTCTGATAAGTGGGGTGGTCTTTTCAGGTGGCGAGGCGACGATGCAGCCCGATGCACTTCGGTTCCTGGCAGAGCATGTAAAACGGATGGGGCTCGTTACAGGTTTACATACAAACGGGGTGTTTCCTGAAGTTCTGGCAGATTTGATCTCTAAAAGGTTGATCGACCTCGTCGCCCTCGATATCAAACCGGACTGGAATCTTAACACCGTAAAAGGGAAAGAACGGGCACTCGGGGATGAAGTAAAACGTTCACTAGCACTATGTTCATCCGGGTATCGTGAAGGGTCTCTGCCAAAATTCGAGGTGGTATTGACACTTTTTCCGGGAAGCAGTGAACAGGTAGCATCAGTTGTTCCAGATGTTGCTTTAGATGTAGACCTGGTGCTTCAACAGGGAGAGTATACCGGGATCCGGGCCCTCCAGTTTGAAGACCTTACCGCAATAGCAGATGAGCTTCATCGTCCTGTGCGAATACGGACCAGAGAGCAAGGGGAGATATGGTATGAAGGTAATAGGAATTGTAGGAATGCCGGGATCCGGGAAGGGTGAGTTTTCTGCTGTGTCTGCCGAACTTGGTATCCCGGTAGTGGTAATGGGTGATGTCATCAGGGAAGAAGTAAAAAAAGAAGGGCTTCCTCCAGTTGATGCCAGCATGGGAATTGTGGCAAGACGACTGAGGGAACAGTATGGCATGGCTGCCATCGCTCATGTCTGCATCCCGGTCATCGAGTCACAGAACTCGCAGGTGGTTTTGATCGATGGTATCAGAGGAGATGCCGAGGTGAAGGTGTTTGCTGAACATTTTCCTGACTTCATCCTTATTGCGATTGATTCACCTCTGGAAACCCGGTATGACAGGCTCAAAGTGCGTGGACGATCTGATGACCTGAAAAATATTTCAGAATTACATACCCGGGATGAACGGGAGTCATCGTTTGGTCTTCGAGAGGCGATGGGCCTTGCTACGATGCGGGTTCAAAATACAGGCACCCTGGACGAGTACCGCTGTACTGTCCGTTCTACCCTTGAGCAGATAGCAGGAGCATCATGAGTATTTCCCCCTATTTTGGATCCTCAGCAAAAGTATGGGATGAGATAGACTGGATATTTGGTATTGAAGAGGCAGGGTTTTCTGGCTGGGAGGTATGTGCTGATGGAAATTATCATTTCAGCAGGCCTGACTCTTATCACTCTGTAATTGAAACTCTGGCAAGTACGTCCCTTAAGGTCACAGTTCATGCACCGTATGGTGATCTGAATCCGGCTGCTATTAACGAGCCGATCTGGATGGAAACAGTTCAGCAGATATCTGAGTGTATCAGGAAAGCAGCAGCAATCACCGATCGGGTAACCATTCATCCAGGATATCTCTCATGTACAGGAAAACTCGTACCAGATAAGGTCTGGCTTCTCCAAAAAGAAGCTCTTCGCGAGTTTGGAAAAGTGGCACAAGAATATGGAGTAACTGCCTGTATTGAGAATATGCCTAACATTCCCGATTTTCTTTGTCATTATCCTGAGGAAATCCTTGGTCTCATCGAGGATATTGAAGGGATAGGGCTTACCATAGACTTTGGTCATGCAAACACCCTTGGAAAGGTGGATGGATTCAGAAAATACCTGAGCCAAGCATCCCATGTCCATATTCATGACAACAATGGCAAATCTGATGAGCATCTACCTATTGGTGCCGGAACCATCAACTGGAAACGTCTCTCAAAAGATCTTCTTGAACATTATTCCGGTGTAGTGGTGGTAGAAGGTCGCTCAATTGAGGAAGCAAAGGTGTCATTTGATCAGATTCGGAGGTGGGGATCATAGCTGGCGAGACACTACAGGTTTTTTTCCTGGGAACGTCCGGGGCCCTTCCGACGATTTCACGGAATCTACCCTGTATTTTGCTTAAATGGGGTTCTCATGATCTCCTGTTTGATTGTGGGGAAGGCGCCCAGCGTCAGATGATGAAAGCCAGGACTGGTTTTTCATTTGAATCTGTGTTTATCACTCACTGGCATGCTGATCACTTCCTTGGCATCATCGGTCTCCTTCAGACGATGTCATTTTCTGGTAGGGAAGAACCCCTCGTGATATACGGTCCTGACACGGTTCATGAGATGGTTGATGATATCAAGCAGATCTGCAGGAGTAGGATTAAGTTTCAGGTTGAGTCAAGGCGTGTCAGGCCTGGTGATTCACTCGGATTTGATGGGTATACTATTCATGCGGTGGCAACTGATCACGGAATTCCCGGACTTTCCTATATCTTTGAAGAAGACAAGCGCCCGGGAAGGTTCAACCGTGAGCTTGCTGTAAGTCTGGGTGTTCGGCCCGGTCCTCTCTTTGGTAGGCTTCAACGGGGAGAGAGTGTGCAGATTGTCGTTGACGGGCAGGAACGTTTGATAACTCCTGAAATGATTATGGGAGAGCGGCGTCTAGGCAGGAAGATCATCTATACCGGAGATACAAGACCGAACCTGTCTGAACTTGCACCAATGGGAGAGGAAGCGGACCTCCTGATTCATGACGCCACTTTTGATGATACTGAACTTGACCGTGCACGAGAATTTATGCACTCAACAGCCGGTGAAGCAGGTCGGGTTGCAGCAGCACTGAAAGCCGGACGCCTGGCTCTTTTCCATATCAGCACCAGGTATACATCTGCCGATCAGCACCTTGTTGATGCACGAAAAAAATATTATGGTGAACTTCTCGCACCTGATGATCTGGTCATGCTAGATATTCCGTTTTCTGACCGGACTTCCCAACCCTTTGAAGTAACATAACCGCACTTATAGCAAGGGGAACAAATTCTCCGGTTTCAACCGGCTATTCTCCTGTTGCATGGTTGAATTTAAGTTCCTCAAGTTACCACTATACTACCATCGGTTGTTTGCTTTGCCCTGCACTCCTCCCGTAACCGGGGTTTTTTCAGCTTCTTGTCTGATCGCAGAGGCCGGCCGAATATCGGTGGATAGTTCGTATGCCAAAAGGAACAGAGACAATTGTATACAGCCTTGGAGATGGGTGCAGTCTTGCTGATGTGGTTGTCGGCAAGACCTATGCAGGCACTGTCCAGGGGTTTGCCGCGTTCGGAACCTTTGTGTTCCTGAATAGTTCAACCAAAGGACTCGTTCATAAAAGCAATATGCTTACCAGTCATCAGGAAGGGGATTCTATTCTGGTACGGGTAGGCAATGTCAGGGATAACGGAAATATTGACCTCGAAGAGGTCATCATCACCTCATATCAGGTTCAGCCAGTGATCTGCAAAAAGCGTGCGATTCAACTTGGCGAACTGAAAGGTAAGGTTGGTCGCAGGGTGATGGTTGAGTGCGTGGTCGCCCAGATCAAACAAACATCAGGTCCTACCATCTTCACACTTGTGGATGCCAGCGGTTCTGAAAATGCTGCTGGGTTTGTAGAGGCCGGTAAAAGAGCATTTCCTGATGCAAGCCAGGGAAGTGTAGTCCGGGCAACCGGGGAAATCATGCAGCGTGGAGGTCAGATCCAGATCGAACTGGAAAATCTGACAGTACTTCGCGGACCTGAAGCAGATGAAGTCCTTGCAGGTATTGAACAGGCTATAGATGCACGGGCTGAACCACCTGAAGTTCCACTTCTTGTTGAAAGTGAAGTGCTTGAGAAACTCAGGCCTGCAATGCGAAAGATCGCAAAGATCATCAGGCGTGCTGTCTTCACCGCACAGCCGATTCTTCTTCGGCACCATGCTGATGCAGACGGGATATGTTCAGCTGTATCAATTGAACAGGCTGTTATCTCCCTGATCAATGAATCCGGAGGAGATTATGACTCTGATTATTATCTCTTCAAGCGGGCACCTTCCAAGGCTCCTTTCTATGAGATAGAGGACATAGTCAGGGATCTCGATTATGCCACCAGGGATAATGTCAGGTTTGGCCAGAAAATGCCACTCGTCCTCCTGACTGATAATGGATCAACGGAAGAGGATTTGCCTGCCATGAAGATGGCAAAGGTGTACGGTATTCCAATGATCGTCTTTGATCACCACCATCCTGATGAGATCGTCGATCAGTACCTCGAGGCGCATGTAAACCCATATCATGTCGGTGGAGATTATGGGATCACTGCCGGTATGCTTGGTACCGAGATTGCCCGTTTGATCTGCCCATCTGTTGATCGTCAGATCCGTCATGTCGCCGCAGTAGCGGGTGTAGCAGACCGTAGTGAAGCACCAGAGCGAAGCAGGTACCTGGAACTGAATGCAGACCGGTTTTCAGAGGAAGAATGTAAGAGAATCGCTCTGGCTCTTGACTACATTCAGTTTTATCTCCGGTTTAACGATGGAAAGGAACTGATAAAAGATATTCTGGACCTGAATGACAATCATGAGCGTCATCTTGAGATGGTGAAACTCCTTGAGGATGAAGCCAACATTGCGATTACCGATCAGGTTAAGACCTGCATGCCGCACGTCGGGCATACGGTCCTTAGCAATGGTGCTCACCTCTTTACAATCGATGTAGAGATTCATGCTCATAAATTCACATTCCCTCCACCAGGCAAGACCTGTGGAGAAGTTCATGATCGACTCTGCCAGCAATATGCCGGTGAACCAGTTGTAACCCTTGGATTTGGGCCTGATTTTGTTGTTCTCAGATCCCGGGGTGTGTTCATGAACATACCAAGGATGGTCAGAGAACTACGTGATGATCTTCCAGGAGCCGGAGTAAATGGCGGTGGACATCTTGTGGTCGGCAGTATAAAATTCGTTGAAGGAATGCGTTCAGAAGTTACAGAAAAACTATCTGAAAAGATTGCTCAGTTTTCTACAGTAGAATAATTTCCATTTTTCTATTGTATTCTTACATGATCAATCATTATTATTCAAGCATCTTTATATGTCTGAACTCTGATTTCTTACTACGCTGATGGAGGCTGTATAATGCCATCACACACATGTTTGAGAGAGAAGTACAATGAGACGCAGACGCGACTCATAACTTATCTCCGGAATGGTCTTGGTTCTGGCAGACATTACTTTAAGTCCAAATACATAGCAAAAGATTTGGGTCTGTCGTCCAAGGAGGTAGGCACCAACATGGCGATCCTGGCAGAAATCTGTCATGAAATCTCCATAGTCAGGTGGAGCTATTCAAACAGCACCACCTGGATGGTCAGTCCTGCAAAGAATTAAACTCTTTTTGCGCCAATAACTGGGTCTGATGAAGACCATTGTCAGCTTTGAATCATCTCTGGAGTTTGTTGGTGATATCAACGACCAGAAAGATTGTCTTATGTCTCAGGATAATACTCAAGATGATCCTGGTACGCTCTGGTTCAATATTGATGTGCCCAAAGGTCATGGCCTCGTTCCTGGTGACCGGGTGCGAGTGACCGTCGAAAAATTATAATTCCATTTTATTGTAATGCTCCTGTATTCTGTGTATAATTAATACTTCTGGATTTTCATATGAACAGATCCCTATATGGCTGGTTTAAATGTCTGATTGAGATTGGTCTTCTCCTTCTGACTAATGGTATTGCAAATTATCTTTTTATCAGGCATTACACGTACTATAGCGATGACTGGTCGGATGTGATAACCTCCCCTGATTCTTCCAGGACATATTTGTCCGTGTTATCAGATTGTCAGCGTCCGATTCAGTTTGCATTAAAAAAACTGGCATTTTCATTTCACGGGGCAGATGCACTTTCATTGCAACTTGCAGGCCTCGTTCTCTCTTCAATTTTTCTCATCCTGCTATACCTGATAATCAGAAAAATTGCTACCGATTTTGGATATCTGTCATATCTTCCTTTTGTAAGTTGCCTATTGTATGTAGTGATGTGGAATAAGGATGAGGCATATCCCTGGATTATTGTTTCAATCTGTAATGAAGTGGGATTCCTCTTCTTTGCTGGTTCAATTCTCTGTTATTTATACCGGGATAAACGATTTTTTCTCCCGGTATCATTACTCTTCTATTTCCTTGGTCTTTTAACATATGAAACCGGAATTGCAATTCCTGTATTATTTCTGGTATATGATCTCCTCAAAGGCCGGAAGATTAGGGACTCTCTTTATTACCTGTTCCCACTAGGTCTGGTGATGCTGATCCGGACTACTCAGTGGTTTGGGTTTGGGTATGTACGATATGGTCATGATGTTTCCAGTTTTGATCCAACTGTTATTCTTCTCCATACTGGTCTCTTCATTTTTACATCACTTCTGATACTTTCCAATCAGGTACAATTTTCTGTAATGGGATGGATGCAGGTCACTCCATTACAGGGATTCGGTATTCTTGCCTGTAATATTCTTCTGATACTTATCATTTCATTCTACCTCCGTCTGTACCGGTTTGTTGAGCGGGGCTCTTTCAGATATCTGCTAATTCTTATTACCGGGCTTGTAGTAACTTCAGTTCCAATTATCCTGACAACCGGCGGTACTCCGACCCGTGGGTATATTCTGATAGATATTTTTGTAGCTACCTTGGTAGCGTATCTTGGCATCCGGGCATGTGGTGCAAAATATGCCCGAGTTGTACTCATGGCTCTCATCTTCTGTTCTCTTTTAATCTGCCAGGGGTTGTATGTAAACTGGGTAGAATCTGGTGAAATTTCAGATAATGTGGCTGGTTATATCTGTTCGCATTCTGGTGAGATCGGTAAATATCCATATCTCTATGTCAATTCAACTGATTTTGTTAAAAATGCCCCAAATAGTCTGGGAACTGCTTATCATCCGACACGGGAGGATTTGTTCAGGTTGAAAAGAGATGTTCTTGGCAATCAGTTTGATGATCTGATCACAAAACTTGGGAATGAAGATGTGATAACCCGGATTGATTCAGGGTATGTTCAATATTATAATGCCAAATGTCTAGACCAATGGGCTTTTGATGGAATGCTGAAAAAGTGCGGGTTACGGAATGTAACGTTGATATATGGTGGAAACTGGTATGGAAATTTCCCTACATATGCCGGGAATAATCAGATCAGATACCAGCAGTATGATAATTACCACCCAACTGGACCTGAAGTGACTATCCCACGATCAAAGGTATATGAGATTACATGGGATCGTATAACCAGTTCAGATTTAAAACCGACACTTACCCTTTTTTAAGTGGATAGAGTCCGTTACTGCGTTTTACCAGGTAGTATGCCGCTCCAAGACTTAACATGAGAAGACTCAGCCCGATGAGGTGGGAATTCGTTGCTTCTGAAGTGTCAAGAACAATCACTTTTCTGGCAACTGCGATGACGGCCACCATGATGATCACCTCGACATGTATGACATTTTCCCGGAGGTATGCAAGGATGGTTTCAAAGAATTCAATCCCTATCAATACCAGAAGAAACAGGCTGAAGATTGAGAGTACTTCCTTATTTTCAAGTAAGGGAAAGACCTGTTGATCGAAGATGTATGTAAAAATTATGTATGCAAGATCCATTACCGAGGCTATTAGAACAATTCCAAGGAGGAATAGCAATATTCCATAGAGTGTTTTTTCAAATCCTGTGATGAGTTTGATCATTATCTTGAAAGTACGTAGTTTCCCGCAGAGAAGAATATTACGTGAAAGGAATAAGGATGATGAGGGGTAACCTCATCCGTGATCCAAAGGCATCTTTCTTATGCCTTGTGGTGAGAAAAGAGATTGAAGTTAATTTCTGTGCGTCTCCCCATGCTGGGAGATATCAAGACCCACATATTCTTCTTCCTCGCTTACACGCAGTCCAATCAGTTTGTCAACAATGATGGCGAGGATCCAGGTTCCAATAAACGAGTATGCGAGTATGATAAAAGCACCGCCGAGCTGTAGAATGAGCTGATGACCGTTTCCTGCAATGAGCCCGTTTACCCCTCCTACTGCTGCAGAGGCAAAAATTCCTACAGATATCGTTCCCCAGAGTCCACCGGTTCCGTGGATTGCCCAGGCATCCAGACTTTCATCCCACTTTTGTTCAAGTCTGAATACTAAGGCAAAATAACAGAGAAATCCTGAAACCGCTCCGATAACAACTGCTTCCATCGGGCCGACAAACCCTGCTGCCGGAGTTATTGCCCCGAGTCCTGCGATGGTGCCCGATATCATGGAAAGTGAGCTTGGCTTGCCTTTGTACCACGATACAAACATGTACGAGAATGTCCCCGCTGCTGCAGCAATGTTGGTCACTATGAATGCGTTAACTGCAATGTTGTTCACTGCTAAGGCGCTTCCTGCATTAAAACCAAACCAGCCAAACCAGAGGATAGCACCACCGATGAGTGTCATCGGGATATTGCTGGGTTGAAGAGAGTACTCTCCAAAACCTCTGCGTTTGCCGATAACGAATGCCAGTGCAAGGGCTGAAAATCCAGCACAAATATGAACGCCTATACCTCCGGCAAAATCGAGCACTCCTATCTGCTGGGCCCATCCTCCTCCCCAGATCCAGTGTGCCACAGGATCATAGATCAACGTTGTCCAGATGAGGCCGAGCAGAAGGAAAGAAGAAAGTTTGATCCTTTCTGCCACGGCTGAAGTTACAATGGCAAGGGTGATGGCTGCAAATGCCATCTGAAACATCATAAAAACCAGTTTTGGGATATTGTCTCCTTCCATGGTAACGCCTGCAAGACCAATATGTTCCAAGCTGCCTATCAGACCCCCAAAGTCAGATCCAAATGCAAGTGAATACCCGAAAAATATCCACTGGAGAGAGACCAATGCAAATGAGATGAAAGAAAGGGTTAGCATTGATATGATATTCTTTCGGTGCACAAGTCCGGCATAAAATAACCCGACTCCAAAGGTCATAAAGATGACAAGTGTTGTGCAAATTAGCACAAATCCCGTGTCGACATAGTTTATCGGCATTTACCACCTGCGTTAACGCTAAATATTCAGAGTTTATCATGAAACCGGCGAATGAATATCCGGTGATTGATTTATTTCTGAATAATATCTGCGATGAGAGAAAGAAGTTTATTTCCTCCTAATATAATCTTTTGTATGTGGTGATCAATATTGCATCCTGTTATGCTCATCAGGTTCGTTAAGGTAGTAATGAGTTCAACTCATGATTTTTATTTTAATTTGAAATTGTCAACGGGAAAAATTGATACCTGATAATTATGAATATATAGATACTATGAATCGCCGATATCTGATGATCGTCATAGTTTTCAGTACAATAATTCTTCTTCTGATAGCTAGCCAAGTTGCGGCAAAAACCGTCTGGAGTATTGCTGATCCAAGTGATCCAAAAAATTCGGCTCTGATTTCTGAAGCAGAATCTAAAGGATATTGGAATTTTGCCTATGATGATGCCGCCCCTTTCGTTACTGCAGGTTTGTACTGTTGCTGGTGGGAACGGTGGTACAAGTGGAATAAATTTAGTGAGTGGAAAGATGCCCAGGCTAATACTCTGAACTTAGGAAAATCGGTGGATACCAAGAGTTTCACTCCTGGATCAGTTGGTTCCTCTGAAGTCAAGGCTTCTCCAACATTGACTCAAATTCAGCCTGAAGACGGATACTGTCCAAGCTGTTGTTCTATCTGCGACGATGATACTGCGATGGATCTTCAGGCGAGATCTGACGCTATCATGGCGAAGAAGCCCTGGCTGACTGAAGGGAAAAACACAGGGACGACCTCAACTGGCACAACTGAAATGGCTAAATCGATGGTAACTGCATCACCAACAGTGGCACAAATGACTTTTTCAGATGCAATATAATCTTTAAGGTAGTTTCATTTTTTTGGGATAATAATAACTAAAATAAAAATGATGTTTCCTTATGTTTTTTTTTATTTTTTCATTATTCAATTATTATTAAAATCTGATTTTCGTTGTAAAAAGAGATATTTTTTAAGTTCTATAGAGAGGTATCTGAATAATTAAAAAGCAACTTTAAATCATAAAATAGGTAACCTAAAATAAATCGAACTTGAAACTTTCATTGCCATCCATTGATGACTTAACAAACGTCTTACGGTTTAGAATGATAAGAATAACAAAAAATTGCTGTCGAATATCAGAATGTGATGTATAAAAAAGAATTTGTAATTTTTTGCTTTCTATATTTTTTATGTCCTCTTCATTTTTTTATTATTGGTGAAGGGAATGGATATGGTATTCAAGGTTTTTTATTCCGGTATCAGATAACACCCCAAGGAAACAGTTTTATATCGATTATAAATGAGATTCGATATGTGTTTTCAGGCCTAATTGATGGAAAAAGTGGATTTTCAATCATATTTTGGGTCTTTGGTTCATTTCTTTTCTCATTAGCTTTTTTTTTGTTTTTATATAATTATAATCTATTCACACGAAAAAAATTTTTTTTAATCTTTAGTTTGATGGTTATTTCCGGTATTTGTTTATTATTATCTTGTGTTATTCAATATGGAATTTTCTTTAATGGTCCAGCAGGTGTCTCAATCTTGATTGGTCTACCCTTCCTCATGTATTTTGCATGGATATTTTTTATAGGCAATAATCAATGTTCTGCTTAACAAGTATTGGATAAAATATACTCAAAAAATGCTTTTATAGCAGGAAGTAGACAAGGATATTGATCAAAGAGATTGCTTGAATAGTTTATTATTATTAACTGTGAGAATTGCCATAATAATGGAAGAACAATAAGAATTGGAAGTAAGAGATAAATTATTTTATTCGTTTTAAGAATAATAATTTCGAAATAGAATAATATTGTTAATATTCCTAAAATCGAAAAAATCAATGAACCAATAATAACATTGATCCAAAGAAAAAAATCAGAATAATCAAAGTACGGATATGATCTTGCTGTTATTCCTATAATGATAAATATTCCTATCAAGGTAAAAATCGCGATTCTCTTTACCATTTTTTGGAGACAAAATGAAGAAATCTTGAATTTCAGAAGAATAATAAGACCAATCAAAGATAATGGTAAATATAGTGGACTTAAATATCTGACATCTGGATAAATACCGACACTATTTCCTAAATTTCCAATTGATGTTAAATAAGCTAGAATTGTCGTTACTGATAAACTTCCCAAAATGAAAATTATTTGAATTTCTATTAGTTGTATTTTTGGTTTTATATATATGATTAGAATGGGTAAAACTAACATTGATAGAAAGAAAATTGGCGTCAAAGCAAAGATAGGTAGTTTCAAAGATTCTGGAAATAATAAAACTGAAAAAATACCACTAAACAAGTTTTCTCCAGGTGTCATTCGTTGAATGAAGACGAATGTTATATTTATTAGGGTATGAAGACCAGTTTCAATTATATTTTGATCTGAAATTCCATAGTAATTTAATGAAGCATTACTTTCGGTAATAATCTCATATCCACTAATGGTTTGCCATGGCATTTTAAGGACGTTTCCCATAACAATGTAGTTATTAATAAATAGTGGTATTAAACCGATAAGATAGGAGAATGGTGATAGTAAGATGATTAATATTGATTTTAAATTTTTATGAATTTCTAATTGTATTCCTATTAATGGGAGATACGTTGTACATAATCCCAAAAAAATAAAAGAACCATATTCAGGTCTGATCCATGTAAGCAATCCAGATATTATAAATGTGGTAATTCCAAACCAGGGATCCTTTGTTTTCATGTGGAGGAGAATGCTGTATATTAGAAGGGCGAAAAAAAACATGATGTCAAGGTGGTCTTTTACAGTGTTCGTCCAAAAAATAGAAGAGGAGCAACATATGCAAGTCACTGAACTAAATATGACTCTGTTTGGTTGGATGAATAACAATTTATTAATTGAGAAAATGAGTTGAAAGTATGCTGCTAGTATAAGGATATGGTAAAGAATAACAGCTAGGATCTCTACTGAATCTGTATTGTTTGTAGTTGCTATTTGGCTGTAATATAATATGTTCAAAAATAAAAAAATAAATATTGATGATAATACTAAAAGTTTTTTTCTGGTAGTGACCTTGAATGTTACTGAAGATAAAAATTCTCTAAATTTTTCTCTGGAAATGTTCTTTTGATTGAAATTATTAAAGCAGTTCTTTCCAACTAATGAAAATTCTTCTTCAGTCATCAAGCAGGGCTGTATGGATTTTTTAACTTCGTGGTTATTTTCATTCCATTTTAGAAATACGAGAAAAGCCAATGAAAACCAAATAATAATAAAAAAATAGGGTATATTTCCATCACTAAATTTTACTATCCAAAGCATTGGCGTCGAAAAAAGTGGCAAATATGATGTGTAAGGTAATATATTTTTTCGAATTTCAAAGTATTTATAGGGAGTCCCATTTGAAAAAGTACCATATTTACCTTCATTGAAAAGTATTTGAGATCCGTGTGATAATTGATTGAGTTGGTTTACGGTAATCCATTCATCATTAAGGAACATTATTGGATGAATAAATATTAAGGCTATTAAGAAAATGATGGGTAACAGTATTTTCAAGTTCATTGTATCAGGTTATAATAATTACGTTAATATGTGATCTTCCATCATTGTTTAATTATTATTATCAGAATATTATGAAATTAAGTAGAATTTTTGAAATCATTAGTTTTTTATACTGACTAAAAACCGATTAGAATATCTGGTACAATATGGAAGTTCTTTAAGTTTTTAATCAATGGTATTTCAAGAATAAAAAACTCCTTTGAATAACAACTTGGACGATATAATAATTTTAATATTATTATAATAATTAAATTACATCTATCTAATAAAAAAAGAAAAAAATTAATTATTGTTATACTGATGTATCAACAACAACTTGCTTACTTCCATCTTTAAAGGTTGCAGTAACCACTACCTTTGATTTGGCAGTTTGGGAAGCACCCCCTATCGTTTTATATGATCCTATTGTTGTTGGCCCAGCTGTTCCCGTAGATCCATCAATTGACACAAGCGTTGAACTTATATCTGCGCTATCCTTCCCTCCCTGAGAGGTAACAATAACTTGTGTAGTTGATGAAGATGATCTTTCAACGGTGAAAGCTACATTTTTTGTTTTTTGGACATTCCCTGTCATACCAAAAACAAATGCTGCAATCACTGCTGCCAGAATAACTGTGATTGCCACCATCAGAATAACACCAATAACCGGAGATACTGCTTCTTCTTTTTTCGTATACATGTCGCACCTCCTGAGTGCGTATCAACTCTAAGATTTTAATATATTTGAATATTCCTTATTACTCTTATCATTATGCAATTTTAATACTGGGTTTATATACTTTATTTAAATAAAACTCTCTTAAAAGCCATCCAATTTTTACTGTTAAGAAAAGGTAATTATCTTCTTTGGAATATAATATTTTAGTTCGACTAGGGAGGTTTATTTAGGCCTTATAATAGCAATACCCGTTTACTCTTCATTATTGCCTCTCTAAATTCCTGTGTTATCTTTCGTGAGTCAATAACATCCGTGAAAATTGGTAGATCTGAATCAAACAATTTCTCTTTTAATTAAGGTGAGATCGGTTTATTACCTTCAATGTAATGATCCGAATCAGACCCACGATGGTTAGTCCCCTCTCCAATGGATCTAAATGTATATACGCTTAAAGACACTCATGAAAAATATCAAGAAGACTCAATAGTCTCCATCACTCATAACAAACATTACCAACTACCACTTCCCGATAGAAATCTTTGCTTCGATGACTTCTTTGATATTACAGGTATACACTTTATTTCCCTCTTCATCCTGTAACACTAAAACATCATTATCCAAAGAAGTGAGGTTAAGTATATAATATCATATTCTTTGAAAAAAAGGCACATCAGTTTGTTCTTTTATTATTGCACCCCTCCCGGATTGATCATTCTCATTCCACCTGAACCTGCTATTGCCTCTTTGATAGCCTTTGTTACAATATCCTTACCTAATCTGCAGGATTCTGCAACTCCATATCCTTGTGCCATAAACCCGGTAACCGCAGCCGAGAAACAACACCCTGATCCATGTACCTGGTATGGCATCCGGGGAGAGGTGAGCCTGGTTACTCCATTCCTATCAATCAGGAGATCCACTGACTCATCACCGGTTCCATGACCGCCTTTCACAACCACGGCCTCTGTTCCAAGATCCAGGATTTTCATCCCTGCTTCAATCATGGATCCATCATCTATAATTCTCATTCCGGCTAAAACCTCCGCCTCTGGTATATTCGGAGTTACTGCGGTAGCTCGTGGAAGAAGTACCTCTTTCATGCACCTAATTGCTGATTCATCCAACAACCGGTGCCCTGATGTGGAGATCATCACCGGATCTACAATCAGTGGAATGGTTTCGGGCAGGGTCTGTACCACTGTGTGGATGATTTCAGCTGTAGAAAGCATCCCGGTCTTTACTGCTCCTGGTGTGATATCCTCAAGCAGGGTTGCGATCTGGTTTCTCACTACATGACATTCCATGGACCAGACACCTGACACCCGAGTGGCGTTCTGTGCAGTAAGGGCTGTTACCACTGCCATTCCCCAGACACCCACTTCAGCAAATGTCTTCAGGTCAACCTGAATACCGGCGCCTCCTGAAGGATCTGAACCGGCAATTGTGAGGGCAGTATGAAATGTGCATGTCATATGGATCAAAAACCAGTAATTGTCGGATTATTTCAGTAGGTATTAGTGGGTATTCTTCACGCTCATGGGATAAATGAGATAGGTTCATCTCCAATAACTAGGGAATAGTGGTTATGTTATTTAGAAAAGATCTCATCCTGGCACTATTATGTATCACAGTTCTCTGTACCTGGTGCGGTGCAGAGTTTCAGGGGGGAAATCATGTGGGTCCTGTCTCTTCTGATCCACCCATCTCACTCACTGACCCTACCGGACCTGTAAATTCTCCATCACCGATCTCTCCAAACCCTCCCTGGCAAAATCCGGTTTCTCATCCTAGTGTTGCAAGCAACATTCAAACTCTGATCCCCATGCCTGGCCCACGGACACCGATTTCAAATCCCTACCCTGCTCCTCTGTCACCGGTTGTTGCAGATGAGCATTTTCTTAGCCCTGACTATCGCCGGCCCGTGAGTAACCCATACCCGGTCTGTAATAATCCTTCTGGATACAGGTATGTGTCGCATTCATACTCGGATTACTATTATCCTAATTACCCATATTATTCAAATTATCCGTATTACTCTTCTAACTATTATTATCGCTCAGGTTCACTTCAGATACTGAGTTCTCCTTATGGTGCTTCAGTGTATCTGAACAATAAATATAGAGGACGGACTCCCCGTACCGGATATCTTGACATCTCCTCACTCCAGCCAGGAACCTACGATCTGTTAATACAGTACGATAATTATCTTCCGTATACAAGCACGGTCTTTGTTGAACGAGGCCAGGTCAGAACTATCAATGTTGTGCTAAACCAGGACACTCAGCAGGGCCCCTCCACTGGTTCGATACAGATACAATCTGAACCCGCTGATGCACAAGTATTCCTAAATAATCAGTTTATGGGTATAACTCCTGTCTACCTTTCCGACCTGGCACCTGGTGATTATACTCTCACTCTTCAGAAAGAGGGTTATGCCTCGTATGTCAGTGTAGTAAAGATCGTTGAAGGACAGACCCTGCCGATATCAGCAGTTTTGAGTGGGGTTCCAACACAACCGCCAACTCCTGTTCCAACATCCACTCCAGTCCCATCACAAACACCTCTGCCAGCTCCGACACGTGCCGGTTTGCCAGTTATGGTGGTGTTGCTGGGGATTGCTGCCGGGATGATCTGTATTTCCCGGCGATAACCGGGGAGAAAGTTCCTTTTTTAAATTAAAAAAAGGCAAAGAAAGTGGGATTAGTAACTCCGGCCGACCAGGGTCATAACAGAATCCGGCTTTCCGCAGATCACACAGGTTCCGGATCCATTACCAATAAGCTCTGACCTAACTTCTGTTCCTAGGATACTGGCATCTGCCGCTTCCTCTATCCGGTCAGCACACTCTTTACATCCACACCAGTGAACGGCTGCAACACCCTTTGTGATAACTTCCTTCAGGCCAGTGATGTCTTCCACCGGGAAGAGATGATCTTTTATGTGCTGCACTGCCCGGGTAGTCATCGCTTCACTCATGGCAGCCATCTTCATCTGGACTCCACTAATGAAATCTTCCCGTGAAATGGTTGACTTCTCACCAAAGCGTGTAACAGCAGT
This sequence comes from Methanospirillum lacunae, assembly GCF_003173355.1. Classification (NCBI taxonomy): domain Archaea; kingdom Methanobacteriati; phylum Methanobacteriota; class Methanomicrobia; order Methanomicrobiales; family Methanospirillaceae; genus Methanospirillum; species Methanospirillum lacunae. The sequence goes on from NZ_QGMY01000008.1 coordinate 400,659, forward strand.
TACTACCCCATTGTCGATATCCCGTGGGCCGATCTCAATCCTGAGTGGGACACCGCGAAGTTCCCAGTAGTAATATTTCGCCCCTGGACGGAGGTCACGGGTATCAACCTTGACCCGGTATCCTGCTGTCACGAGTTCTTTTTTAAGTACTTCAGCTGCTTCAAGGACTTCTTCTTCACGCTTCTTCATGATCACCGGTACAATGACTACCTGCGTTGGGGCTACTTCAGCAGGCAGAGCGAGGCCCCGGTCATCACCGTGCAAACTGATGAGGGCTGCGATGGATCGTTCTGATATCCCATAACAGGTCTGATAGCAATATTGCTGTTCACCTGCGAGATTTTCGTAGCAGATCGAGAAGGTTCTAGAGAAGTGATCACCAAGGTGATGGACTGTTCCAATCTGAAGAGTCCTCCCATCCGGCATGATCGTGTCCACGGCAATTGTATAATCTGCACCAGGGAACTTATCCCAGTCTGGTCGTTTTGAGATCAGGACCGGGATGCACATCCTGTCGTAAAACTCGCGATACAAAGCGATCGCCTCTTCGACAGTCTTTTCTGCATCTTCCCAGGTAGCATGAACGGTGTGTGCTTCTTTAAACGAGGTGATCTCTCTAAGCCGAATCAACGGTCGTGTATGCTTGGTCTCATACCTGAACGTGTTGACGATCTGGTACACTTTTATTGGAAGGTCAGCATGAGATCTGACCCAGAGGGCGTACATCGGATAGATAGCCGTCTCACTTGTTGGACGCAGGGCAAGCTTAACATCAAGAGGACTGGTTCCTCCGTGGGTAACCCAGTATACCTCCTCTTCAAATCCCTTGATGTGTTCTGCCTCTTTCATGAACTCATTTTCAGGAATGAGCAATGGGAAAAGCGCCTCTTCATGGTCACGATCAAGCAGTTCACGCAGAACTCCGTATACTCTCTTGCGGATCCCAAACCCGAATGGGAACCAGACGTAGAGTCCTTTTACGGGGTAGCGTACATCCATGATCTCTGCACGCCATAAAATATCGTTGTACCATTCTGAGAATTCCGCCTTTGGCGGGAGAGTTGCCTCTTGCTCTTCCATTACACAGCTCCTATGCTACCATCCCTAAGACTGCGGGAGTGATAAATGCCTCTATACATGCCGCGATTGCGATGAATGGGACTACATATCGTATAAAGAGTCTTCCCAGCACGTACGCCTGTGCTGAAGCATCTCCCTGTCCGGCCAGTTCAAGCATTACAGCCCGACCAAGCATCAGACCCAGGGTCGATGATACAAGTACAGCAGGGAGTTCAAAGATCCCATGCGGAACAATGGAGGCAAACATCACCACGATATCTGTCTTACCCCTTACAACTTCCAGGATACCTCCGATAACAATCCCGTTAAAGGAGAGGACGAGCAGAGTAACCACACCAAGAATAGCCCCGCCGAGAAAGAGTAATACACACGATTCCAGGTTATTCAGAAACAGTTGTAGCGCTAGGAGCGGGGGAGCATCAGACATGATGTCGTTTGTGATCATCTCTTTAAAGAGTTTCACAAGTGATTCGCCAAATGCGGGATCAGCCTGTGAGGATAAAACCCCCCCAACACACCCAACGATAAATATCAGGACAGAAATTCCGAGATATCTGAGAAATTCCTGCTGAAATGGAGTGTAGCGGGAGGAGGATACCGGTTCGGGTGTTTGCCTTATTATATCCTCTTCATCATTCCAGGGCCGATCAGACATAGAGCACCATCCTGAGCATATCCCGAATTCCTGGTGCCATTCCAACCATTATCATTGCAAGGAGGATTAGATACCAGATACCTGAATTATCAGAGCGACGGTACTGTTCCAGGATCCAGATCCCTGGAATAATGACCAGAAGTTTAAGCGGAAACATCACGAATGCGGTACCGGTCATGGCAATCAGTGCTGATCCGACTACATGCTGCTCTACATACGGGACAGAATGAAGATCTATTCCATAACTTGTTGCACTTGCATCTAGCATATGCCCGAAGATAAGCAGTTGATAGAGCCGGTCAGATACGTACTCCCACTTGAATACATGCCTGAGAAGTCCGTAAACGATACCTGTGGAGACGGCTGCCATGGAGAGGATGGTTGCGGCAACCATCAGATCTACCCGTGTTGTGGTCAATCCATACCAAAGCAGGAATATGAGAGTTCCCAGACTTACTATTGCGCCAACGATCCCAAAGGTCTGTTTGAATTTTAAAATAACCTGTCTTTTTTCCAAAAACCATAGGACCCAGAGTGTGGGTGCTGCAACTGTAAATATCAGGAAGAATATAAACGGGGTGGTGAGAAGCATCCCCCATCCTGATCCTGAAACTCCTGTATCTTCTACGACTCTAAGTAATCCTCCCCAGATAACCCATGGGATAAGAGCATACACAAACTCACGGTCTACAGAAATATTGCTCTTGCAGAGCCACCGGTAGATCAACCAGACACAGATGATAAGAATTCCTGCGTAGGTCAGCGTGTCAACAAGGGTATAGGGCTGACCATACCTGATAGGATCTATGTAGTATTTGTAGATGAATTCCCTAATCATGTGCTGAGAGCTACATGAGTGCAGATGACATAAATGTACTGAGGAGGGACTTTTCCAAGTCACGATGGACACAACTCCCACGTGATGTTCTCGTCGGTCATAATGCAATAGAACAGCTCCCTGCTATCCTTGCTGATATCAAACCAGGGAGGTCTGCACTTATCATCACCGGCACTGCAACTCGTGAAGTTGCCGGAAATCAGGTCTGTGCCGTGCTGAATCATGATTATTCAATATTCCATTTTTCAGCAACCCGGCTGGATGCCGGTCTCCTGAAAGAGGCAGAGCAGGCCGGCAGAGAGGCAGGTGCAGAGTTTATCATCGGGGTTGGGGGCGGCCGGGTTATTGATACTGCAAAGATAGTCTCATACAACCTTGACATCCCGTTCATCAGCGTGCCTACCGCTGCATCTCATGATGGAATTGTATCAGGCAGGGCTACTCTTCCAACCGAAGATGGGAACGTTTCTGTGCAGGCCCATCCTCCGATTGCTGTAGTGGCTGATACCGGAATAATTGCCCGGGCTCCTCATCGCCTTCTGGCTTCTGGGTGTGCCGATGTCATTTCCAATTACACAGCGGTTCTTGACTGGGAACTTGCCCACCGTCTGAGGGGAGAAGAAATCAGTGAGTATGCTGTCTCACTCTCACGGATGACAGCAGAGATTCTCGTGAAAAATTCCCGGTTGATAAAGCCTGGCCAGGAAGAAGCTGCCTGGATCGTTGTCAAAGCACTTGTCTCATCAGGAGTTGCGATGAGTATAGCCGGCTCGTCCCGTCCGGCTTCAGGTGGAGAACACAAGTTTGCTCATGCACTTGAACGAATTATGCCCGGAGGAGCACTCCACGGGGAGGTCTGTGGTATTGGTGCTATTATGACTATGTATCTGCATGGTGGTGACTGGCGAGCTATCAGACAGTCCCTGATTCAGATTGGTGCTCCGACTACACCTGAACAATTAAAAATCCCTGACCGGGTTGTAACCGAAGCCCTGCTCAGCGCAAAGGATATCAGGCCTGAACGATTTACTATCCTAGATACAGGAATCACCCGCGAATCGGCTGAACATCTGGTACAGATGTTATACGAGGAGTAATTTATGGAGCAGAAAAAGACTCGGGTTACAATTGTCGGGTCAGCATATGCGAAGCCTGGTATTCAGTTTGTATATACCGGAAAGACTGAAGAATGTGAATCATGTTCCATCTCCCGGGTATGTCACAACTTGGAAATAGGGAAAAGATATGAGGTCGTGGCGATTAGGGCGGCAAACCATTCATGCCCGGTTCACCTAAAAGGAGCTGTAACCGTTGATGTAACCGAAGCACCAGTTGATATTCGTATTCCTGATGGCCTCGCAAAGAAAAATACGACCGTTCTTATCAAACTCCCTGTCTGTGATGAAGCATGTGAATGGTATGCCGAATGCCATCCGGCCGGGGTTGTCAGCGGTCAGAAATATATCATCACTGATATCTTGCCGGATGACCTGGTTCAGTGTCGTGTAGACCTCAAACCTGTAATGGTAAGAGTAATTCCCCTCCCTGATGTACTGCCAAAAATTTCTTCATAAGTCTTCATTTCAAGATGAATTTCTCTTTGTGCTTTACATCTTCTCTGGATATACGATCAGGACATCCTTCTCTAAAGGCGCGGACAAAATCTTTGAATTTCAGTTATTTCATCTCGTGCGCTCTTCAGAGTCTTCCCTTAAATAAATCATTTGCATAACATATATCCAAACCCCGGTGGAGAATCCTGTTGAGTGTTCCAGGTGATAGAGTGCAGAAGGAAGAGTTGCTACATTTACACATGCTTTTTGTCCACGTTAAGAAGTATTATGAACTTACAACCAGTGAGGAAGTTCCCACTGATCGGTATGATACTCTGCACATCTCTCCTGTCCATATCCACAAGAATAAGAGGTCACATAAGGAAGCTATCCTCATTCTTGGACAGGAGATTGTTGACCATATCAAACAGCAACAGCATAAGCCCCCTGTGATTGGGTTTACTGATATGGTCACACCTGAAATAGCGGTTGAAAACTGACATAATGGACGACGAGACCGCATATCGGGAGATCGTCTCCCTTCTTTTAGTATCCGATTCTAAAGATTGTAATCTTCGAAGGATCGTCGCAACTGTCTGTAAGAAATATCATCTCTCACGGGTTCCACGCAATTCTGAAATCTTTGCCTGTGCAACTGCCGACGAGCGAGAGCTGCTTCGCCCGATATTGTTGGTTAAACCATCACGTACCCTTTCCGGGGTTGCGCCGGTTGCAGTCATGACTTCGCCTGCTCCCTGTCCTCATGGCAAGTGTCTCCCCTGTCCGGGTGGACCTGATCATGAGTATCATTCTCCCCAGAGTTATACCGGTGGAGAACCTGCAGCAAGACGAGCCTTCCTGCACCGGTTTGATCCCTATGATCAGACAACTGCACGGCTTTCACAGTTTGAGCAGCTCGGTCACCATGTAGACAAAGCAGAACTGATCATCATGGGGGGAACTATTACTGCCAGGGATGAGGAATATCAGGAATGGTTTACTGCAAGTTGTATCAGGGCGATGAACGAGTATGAATCAGGTTCTATACCCGAGTTCGTACCTCCGTCAGAAGAAATTGGGCAAAGACCTGTTAGTGAAGTCACTCCTCTTCAGCCAGGAGAGAGGGACTCCATATTTGCCAGAAATGAGGAGGCAAAGGTTCGATGTGTGGCAACTACCTTCGAGACCAGGCCTGACTGGTGTCGTGTTGAACATATTGATCGGATGCTTTCCCTCGGCGTGACAAAGGTTGAACTAGGAGTTCAACACCTGGATGACCGAGTTCTTGAGTTGAATCAGCGTGGATGCACTGTTGCAGATGCTGTCAAGGCGAATACGCTGCTTCGAGATGCAGGCATAAAAGTAGGGTTTCACATGATGCCAAATCTTCCGGGTAGTGACGCAAACCGGGACCGGTTGATGTTTCAGGAACTATTTTCCGATCAGAGGTTCAGACCCGATTTTCTTAAAATATATCCAACGCTCATCACCCCTGGCACAGATATAGAAGAACTGCATAATCAGGGTGGCTATGATGTATATCCGGAGGATGAACTGATCGATATCGTTGCAGATGCCAAGGCTGCCATTCCTGAATACTGCCGGCTTCAACGTGTCCAACGCGATATTCCGGCAGACCGGATCCTGGCCGGATCTAGGCACTCCAACTTTCGTGAACTTGCCAAACAGCACCTTATTGAAAAGGGTGGGGTCTGCAGGTGTATCCGGTGCCGTGAGATCGGCCGGAGATCTTCGGATGATGAAGCAGTCCTTCAGACACTGCCATATGAGAGCTGTGATGGAGAGGAACGGTTCATCAGTTTTGTCTCCGGTGACTCTCTGATTGGGTTTGCAAGGCTGCGGCTCCCTGGCAATACCTGGCGGCCAGAGACCCGGGACGCCGCGTTCACCCGCGAGCTGCATGTGTATGGGAAAGTTGTTCCGATAGGAAGAAGTGGTTCTGGAGAAGATCGGCAACATCGCCGGTTTGGCACTGAGCTCCTAACTGAAGCTGAGCAGCAGGCTGCTGATGCCGGTTATTCCCGGATGGCAATCATGGCAGGTATCGGGGTGAGACCTTACTACCGCCGACTTGGTTATGAACGCTCCGGCCCCTACATGATAAGGGATCTTTCGGCATGAGAGCATCGACCCTGACGTTCATCAGGCAGCGGTTTACTGAATACTACGGTAGGGTGCAGATCACACCTCCATCTTCGTCAGGCCAGCGTGAATTTGGGTTCATCTTTTTTGATGGGAATTATCCTGAAGACATCAGAATGAGGAGGCATATCGGATTTGGCTCACCTGAAGAGATGCAGGCGTACATAAAAAATCTCGTTCCTGCCCATGCCTATTACTCAACTGCATATTATCAGACACCACTGGCGGCGACTATGGGCGACAAGAAATGGCTCGGCGCTGACCTGATATTTGACCTGGATGCTGATCATATTCTTCGGGGATCCTACCAGTTGATGCTTGAGCGGATCAAGGAAGAAGCTGTCAAACTTATAACTGTCCTTGATGAGGAACTTGGAATAGATATGCGTACCGTTCGCCTTGTCTTCTCAGGGGGGCGAGGGTATCATATTCATGTGCAGGAGATTGCACTCCGGAGTTTTGATGCACAGGAACGACGTGAACTGATCGACTATATCTGTGGAATCGGGGTCAGCCCGGCCCGGATGTTGAGTGATTTTGAGCCCGGCCGCTCCGGATGGCACCAGCGATATCGTTCCTGTCTTACTACATACCTGGAGGACCTGCTCTCACTCCCTGCATCGGAAGCGAAAGCCTCTCTCTGCTCACTCCGTGGAATCGGGGACACAAGGGGTACCAGATTTTTACAAAATGCTCCAGCACTGGTAAGGCAACTCAATTCTGATCCCAGGCAGGTGAATGTCAGGGATCCGACAACGATCGAGATCCTCTCCATCCTTGCAACAGAGAAAGATAGTCCACTGCAAGCGAAAATACGTGAAGCAGGTATTCAGGCTGATGAACCAGTGACCACCGATATCCGTAGACTTATCCGGCTTCCCGGCTCACTGCACGCCAAATCTGGCTTTAAAGTAACTCCTCTCGCAGTGAAAGAACTCCCTGACTTTGATCCGCTCATTGATGCTGTCCCGTTTGGGGACAGGGGTGTTGGAGTCGAATCGCCCCGTGACTACATGGTGCAACTGCTTGGAAATGAATGGGAGATACATCCCGGAGTCCAGCAGGTCCCTGAAGCGGTGGCACTCTTCCTCTGTTGCCGGGGAATGGCAGAGATATCAGGAGGTGGGTCTCCTGCATCTTGAAGATCTTCGGGGTATTCTCCTCGGAGAGCGGGATAGTGGGACTCTGGTACAGATTCCTCACGATCTCTACCAGACGACTGCGCTTTTAATAAAAACACTACAGCAGGAGGTGATCGTCATGGACGATCCCTTCTCTGATGAAGCCCGTATCCTGATAGAAAAGGTTGCAAGCATCAGGACGACTGCAGAGGAACTCTTTCACCTTCGGTCTGAGAAGATCGTTTCCCTTGCCCAGAGTCAGGCTGATGGCTCCTATATTGAACGTGAAGAACTTCGCATGCTCATCCCGGCTGAACTCGAAATGTTCAATAGGATCGTGGATGGCATTCGTGTATGTCGTATCGCACTCATAGAGTGGAAGACTGTTGGCAGGAGTCCGGTTCCAGTAAGGGTTGAGATACCTGAACGGATATCTGATACCCCTATTTCAGCCGAAAACGAATTTGTCTCCCCTACTGACAGTGCTGCTCTGATTTCCGTCACTGATCCGGACAGCTCTGAATCTGTAGTCGCCATCGATCTTGTATCCGAGTCTCCCGGACGCGCATACGAGCAGGAGGAGGGCTGGACGCCATCCGATGACGAGGATGATGAGCCGTTCGCGTATACTCTCGTCCGTGTTCTGGCAGATATGGAGCCGTTTATGGGTGTGGATGGCCGGACTTATGAGATCTCAACCGGGGATATCCTGACATTGCCGGGAAGAAATGCCGAAGTGCTTGCAGAACGCGACATAGTCTTAAATATAAATCCGGGCTAATAATGTAGGTATTCTCTATACCCAGATGAGGCTCATTTTATGAAGATGCCATCAAAATTCAGGACATACTGCCCGTTTTGTCGCAGTCATCAGCAGCACGAGATTGAAAAGGTTAAGAAGGGTAAGACCACCGGTCTTCACTGGATCGATCGTCAGAAAGCACGCCGTGGCCGTGTCGGTAACATGGGTAAATTTTCCAAGGTTCCTGGAGGCGACAAGCCGACCAAGAAGATCAATGTACGGTACCGCTGTACTTCATGCCACAAGGCACACCTGAGAGCAGGGTACAGGCTGGGCAAGTTCGAACTTACGGAGTGAGTAAGATGGTAGAAGCAAAACGCGAAAACCGGAGCAGGTTTGTCAAGGTAAAGTGTCCTGACTGTGAGAACGAGCAGCTCATCTTTGAGAAGGCAAGCAGCACTGTTGCCTGTGCCGTATGCAGTCATGTACTCGCCACCCCAACCGGTGGAAAAGCAGATATCAAGGCAGAAATCATATCTGCATTTGAGTGAGCACCTAATGCAGGAGAGAGAGTGGCCAGATACCGGCGAATTGGTCGTCTGTTCTGTTAAGAATGTAAAGGACTTTGTGGCCTTTGTAACTCTTGACGAGTACAACGATCAGGAAGGGTTGATCCCGATCTCTGAGATCGCCCGCGGTTGGATTAAGTACATCAGAGACCACATCAGGGAAGGACAAAAGGTCGTCTGCAAAGTACTGAACGTCGATCCGCAGAAAGGCCATATCGATCTCTCCCTTAAGGATGTCAACGAGCATCAGCGGCGTGAAAAGATCAGGATCTGGAAGAACGAGTCCAAGGCACGTAAGTGGATCGGGTTTGCTGCCGCAGAAGCAGGTCGTGAAGATGCTGTTCAGGCGATAACTGACTCATTGTACCGCGAATATCCAGACCTTCACCCAGCCTTTGAGGATTTTGTTCTCGAAGGACGTGAAATCCTTGATAAACTTGGTCTTGATGCTCCAATCGCAGATGCGTTGTATAAGATAGCAACAGAGAATGTCAAACTGCCGACTGTAACGGTTTCAGGTGATCTCTACCTGCAATCCAGCAAGTCGGACGGTGTCAATATCATCAGACGTGCTCTCCGCAGTGCAGAGCCCAAATCTGAAGATGAGCATGTTGAGATTATTTATCTCGGCGCTCCAAACTATCGGATCAAGGTATCTGCCCCCAATTATAAGGAAGCAGAGAAGTCTCTTGAAAAGGCCTCCAGTGCCGCAATCGGGGTAATGAAACGTGCCGGCGGGGAAGGCCGGTTTACCCGGAAGGCAAAAGCTGGTAAGCACGTATGAAAGGTCGAATCAGGCAATGTCCTGTTGACCACCTCTATACTCTTTCTGAAACCTGTCCACAATGTGGTCATCCCACGGTTACTCCGCATCCTGCACGGTATTCCCCGCAGGATCGGCTTGGTTCATATCGGAGGATGGCCCGGTGATGGAAGATATCACGGTGGTTTTTGATGAAGCGGTAGCGCCCGAAGACCGGACCGCTCCTGTATTGATCGAAGGACTTCCGGGAATTGGTCATGTCGGCAAACTTGTCGCAGAGCATATGATCCAGGAACTCGGAGCGGTTAAGATTGCTGAAATACACTCAATCTACTTTCCGCCACAGGTCCTCATCGGTGAGAACGGAGTGGTCAGGCTCTGTAATAATGAGTTGTACCGGTGTTCAGGAGAAAAAGGGGCGTTTCTCTTTCTGATCGGTGACTTTCAGAGTACCTCCAATGAAGGCCATTATCTCCTCTCTCAGGTGTATGTAGATATAGCCCACAAACTTGGGGTAAAGAGGATATACACAATTGGTGGGTACGGGGTAGGCCATTTCATAGAGACTCCCAGGGTCATTACAGCGGTAAATAAAGAGTCACTCTCACAGCTGGTAATTGAAGCGGGTGGGGTATTCGGTGATGGAGAGCCTGGCGGAGGAATTATCGGTGCAGCAGGCCTGATGCTCGGACTCTCAGCACCACTTGAGATCGAAGGAATATGCCTGATGGGAGAGACATCTGGTTACCTCGTTGATCCAAAGAGTGCTGCCCTGGTTCTGGAAGTTTTGACACGGCTTATCGGTATTTCAATCGATCCTGCAAACCTCAAGGAACGTGCAGGTGAGATGGAAGTTGCCGTGCAGCGTCTTCTTGAGCAGGAGAAAAAGTCAGAGGAAGAACTCTCCTACATCGGCTAAGAATGCTCCTCAATATTGATCTCCATATTCACTCCTGTTTTTCTATGGCATCCTCTGCACGGATGTTGCCTGAAGCGATCCTTAACGGATGCCGATTGAAAGGCATCTCTGTTATTGGGACCGGAGATATTCTGCATCCTGTCTGGCGAGAAATGTGGGAGAAAACATCAGTGCCAGTGGATATGATTGCTGTTCCCACAACAGAAGTTGAAGGAGCAGACAGAGTCCATCACCTGATTTTACTCCCAGATTATGATGCTGCCCGGGATCTTGCAGATGCCCTCATCCCATTTAGCAAAAATGTTGAGAAAAACGGGCGCCCCCAGGTGAAACTTCAGGGTGAGGATATTGCTCGTCGGGTTCATGATCTGGGAGGGATGATAGGCCCTGCCCATGCTTTTACTCCCTGGACTTCCCTGTACGCCTCACACAACTCGGTTGCATCCTGCTATGGTGATGAACAGATTGATCTCCTTGAACTTGGTCTCTCTGCTGACAGTGGATACGGAAGCAGGATCGCTGATCTTGCCGGTGTACCGTTTCTTACAAACTCAGATGCTCATAGTCCCGAACCTGCAAAACTCGGGCGTGAATTCACCAGAATAGAGACCAACTCAAACCATCCTGATACAATGGCAGTACTGGATGCTGTCAAAGCCGGAACAATTGTCATGAATGCAGGGTTTTTTCCTGAGGAAGGCAAGTATAACCGGACTGCATGCACCCGATGTTTTACTCCGTATTCCCTTTCTGAAGCAGAAGAACACAAATGGAAATGTCCTATAGATAAAGGCAGAATAAAGAAAGGTGTTCGTGATCGGGCAGAAGAACTCTCATCGGGTCCTGAAACCCAAAGGCCTCCATATCTGCACATTATTCCTCTCGCAGAGATTATTCAGCGGACTCTTGGAACGTGCTCTCCTACTACGAAAAAGTGCTCTGATCTCTATCAAAGATGTTTGGTCGCATTCGGCGATGAGATATCAATACTTACTGAGACACCAATCGACGATATCAGAGAGTTCCACCTGGAACTTGGTGATGCAGTCTCGGCGTTCCGGGAGGGAAGGATTGTCCTGCACCCCGGAGGGGGAGGACAGTACGGGACCTTCTCTCTCGGGTAAATACAATACCTGCGCTGTCTCTTTTTTGATTAAGTAATCTGTTTGACCTGTCTGTTTTTCCTAAGAAGTCACGCAGAGCACACAGAATAGTTAAAGGAGTCTCCCACCCACCTCATAAGGAATGATCATCGTTCGTCGGGACATTTGTGCCTATTGTGGCTGCTGCATTTCAGTCTGCCCAGAAGGTGCACTTGAGCTGATAGATGCCTATCTGGACGTTGATGCAAATACCTGCATCACCTGTGGCATCTGTGTCCGTGCATGCCCGCTCGGGGCACTGGAGGTTAAGAAATGAAGAGTACCTACGATCTGCTTGTGATCGGAGGCGGACCTGGCGGAGCATATGCAGCGAAAACCGCGGCGGAAAAGGGCTTATCTGTCCTGATGGTCGAGAAACGCCCGGCACCTGGTGCCCCTGTCAGGTGCGCAGAGGGAGTTGGCAAGGAACTGCTTCGCGAGTTCATGAAACCTGATGAGCGGTGGGTGGCAGCAGAAATTGAACGTGCCCACCTGATTGCCCCGGACGGTTTCTCAATGGAACTTAATCCAGCGAAGGCAGGTTCAGAAGTCGGGTATGTTCTCAACCGTAAGGTGTTTGATCGCGAACTTGTCTGGCAGGCTGCTGCAGCTGGCTCAGACATTATGGTCAAGACCCGTGCCTGCTCACCAGTGATGGAGAACGGCGCCGTTAAAGGTGCCCTCCTCGAATACAATGGAACCGTCACCGAAGTCAAAGCAGATCTTACAATAGCAGCGGATGGTGTTGAGTCCAAGTTCGCCCGCTGGTGTGGAATCAATACGACGGTCCCACTCAGAGAGATGGAGACTTGTGCCCAGTACCTGATGACCGGTATCGATATCGATCCTCATGCAACCGAGTTCTTCACTGGTAATGAGGTTGCCCCGGGGGGGTATGTCTGGATCTTCCCGAAAGGTGAAAAGACTGCAAACGTGGGAATCGGTATCGGCGGAGACCGTGGTGGGAAGCCCGGAATAAGACCGAAAGATTATCTTGATCGCTTTGTCCAGAAACACTTCCCTGATGGAAAAATTATTGAACTGATTGCAGGTGGCGTCTCGATCTGCAGGCCTCTTGAGTGCACTGTTGCCGATGGTCTGATGATCGTCGGTGATGCAGCACGTGTATCTGATCCAATCACCGGGGGAGGAATATACGCAGCATTGTACACCGGAAAGTCTGCAGCTGAAGTAGGTGCAGATGCTGTTGCAAAAGGTGATGTCAGCAAGAAGAACCTCATGAAGTATGATCAGGACTGGCGTGCATCATACCTTGGCAAGGCTCTTGATCGGAACTACCAGATAAAAGAGGTCTTTGTTAAACTGAATGATGATGACTTGAATGCAATCATCCATTCGGTCTCAAAGATGGACATGACCGAGTTCAATACCCTGAGTCTTGTAAAAAATATTATCACTGCCAATCCAATGGTTGCACTGAAACTTGGAAAGGCCGGACTCAAGAGTCTGATAGACTCTATCTGAACTTTTTTTTCATCCGGTTACTGGTTGCAGATCTGCTTCTTCTTCCAGATGGATCCAGTACCCGCGTGATGGATACATTATTGCTGTTTCTCCTCCGTCTCTGAATATTGGAGGATCATATTTCTGGCTTGTTGCATTATATCCCATCACGTATGACCAGGATTTGTCCAGGGAACGCAAAGCATCACCGGCTGTTGACGCCTGTATTCCAGGGAACCCGATAGCATTCCATCCTTTCATCAGGTGCACCGGTGTTGGGACAGTCCCGGGATCAAAGATCAGAGGCACAGTTGTGGCATCTGTGGCATAGATCCAGAACCCATGTAATGGCTGGATGATATCATTTGCTTTTACTACTGTCCAGGATCCATTGGCAAATGAGTACATACTATGTCCCCCTGAATTGACATCGCTAAATATCAATGCGGTATTATGGCCTGAAGCCAGGTCTGATGGTGTGGATATAAGATTCCACCCTGATTTAAGATCCAGTGGATATCCACCTCCTTCAGTCTGGTACTGGTTCTGTAGTCCGGTTAATGGATATTTGTCGACATTGTCTGTATTTATTGTATATGGTGTGTCTCCGACTCCGCTGGCTGCAATCTCATTTCCTTTGTAATTGGTCCAGTGGTTTCCGAGAAGACCTGAGAATGTCGAATTTCCGTAGATGTACCTGACCCGCTCGCCGGTATCCCATGTGTTTGATGTTTCTACCTGCTCAACCTGCTTACTCTTTCCAGAATCTACAAAGTCCACATTTGCAGGAGTAAATCCCCCCCAAGAGTCATCTGAATCTGATCCGCTGTCCTGTGAAGATAATCCGGTTAATCCGGTTGTGGCGTTTCTGGAATTAAAGTCGTTTAGGACAAAGGTATTACCATATATCCATTCAGAAGAGTCTTTGATCTGCAGGGGTTTTTCTGCAGTGATACTGTTTCGAACCACCTTGTTTCCAAAAGATGCCCTGCTTTTGGTTATTGTTGATGGATGTATGGTTCCCTGTGCGAGAGATAACCCGGTATTATATGCCTCAATCTGGTTTTCTTTGACATTAAGATCCTGTGAACCAGAGAGATTCAGCCCATCTGATACCTCTTTGATCTGGTTTTGTCTGATCATTCCGGCCCCTCCTCCGGAAGAAACAATTCCTGTTTTGCATCTGTTTATCCGGTTACCGGAAAGATCTCCAAATCCTGAACTGCTGAATCCGTCCTGAATCTGAAATCCGATAAGATCACCGGAGAATGAATTTCCAGAAAGGTTCACCCCTGATGAGATCCCTCTGATAGCAACCCCTATTGCGTTGTCCCTGAACTCACTGCCTACTATCCTGATACTGCTGGAATCAGATACCCCGAGCCCGTACCTGCTTGAGTTGTGGACAGTAGTTTCTGCAATAGTTCCTCCTATAACCCCTGTGATGAGGATATTCTGATTCAGGTTCCTGCCCACTGAAATATTCTGGATGGTAAGATCTCTCCCGCCTTCTGCAACAATTCCATACCCGTTCCTTGATTCCATCGCGATATTTCGAACTGTTATGTCTGAACAGTTCACCAGGTATAGCGTTGCAGGAGAGAGATCCTCGATGGTTTTTCCAGATACTCCTTGGAAATAGAGGATTGGAAGACTGTCAATAATGTTTGACTGATCTATTGTATTCGTCTCCGTGATTTCTCCGGTGCAGGAGAATCCTACAGCATTATTGCGGAGAGTATTGTTTGTAACAGTAATCTTTGCAGGCTTGTCAAGTCTGAAACCAACACCCAGGTTGCTTACTATCTGGTTTTCTGCAACAGTTACATTCCTGGTATTGTCTAACCGGAGAGCATCACCCGGACGAGGTGAAGTATCAGGCAGGGCTTTAGAATTTCCTGAAATGATATTTCCTCTGATTTCAGAATCAGCAATCCCGTCAAAGAAAACTCCTCTCTCTTCTGCGTCATTGATCTGTGTTCTCTGCATGAAAAGACCGGTCAGGTTCTCTCCTATAAGGTCAGTTTTACATTCTGAAACTCTGGTCTGTGAAATCCGGATGTCGTTGCTAGTGATAAGACTGATTCCGTTTCTGCTGATATTTGTGATGTTACACGCGGTAATTGTAACATTTTCGCTACCGCTTACAATCAGACCGTTCTGTGACCTGGAGATCTCACATTGCTCAAGGGTTAGATTCCTGATACCTGTTGCTGACACAGCTGTTATGAGATCGTTTTCATCCTTTCTGGCATCAGTAATCTGCAGCCTGTTTAACGACACCTGGCTGACGGTGATTAAAAGAGCAGAACCGTTCTCTCCTGCAGAGATGAGAGGTCTTTCTTCACCTTCTTTCCCGGTGAGAGTGAGGGGTTTGGTGATGATAACCTGTTCTTCGTATGTGCCTGGATCTATCCGAACGGTTTTTCCTGGTGATGCGCTATCGATTGCATCCTGTATCCTGGTAAAATCAGCCCCGGTTCTGCCTACGGTAATAACCTGTGAAGAGGATTCCTGCTGTTGTGATGGTTGTTGTATTGGTTCTGGCTTTACAGCGCCGCGATATGGTGTTGGTTGTGGTGTTGTCTGAATTACGCATGGTGTCCCGGTAGGTTCAGGAGAATGAACAGTGCTCCGGCTCACGGGTCCGAAGATAACGTGAACTGCAATATCATGCGTAACCGGGGAGATGGTGAATGTAGGGATTGAACCCTTGTCAATCTGATCCACCATGACATGATCTATCTCAAACCCGGGCTGGGGTGTGATTATAAATGTTATGTCAGATCCTGATGGAACAGTTGTAGCACCGAAAGGGTTTACAGATCCTCCCTCGGTACTGGTGACCAGTACCATACATGATGCAGGTCCGTCTGCAGGTGCTTCAGCACCTGACTGACCTGCCAGTAGGGCTAATACCAGTAGTGTAAACAGGATCTGCGCTCTGATCCCACTGGTTTGAATATTCGGAAGAGAACCTAACGTTCGGAAAGGAGTTTTCTGCTCCCGTAACCGAAAATCTAAAAACTTCTGTATCATCGGTTTTTTTCTGCTGTGGGAAATATTCGCTTATATTAATAATAAAAGGTCTGATCTGATCATTTCTTTTGATGTGTAGAGTAGCCGATATAAATCTCCGGCCCACACATGCATGCACCAGAATATGTCCGCGTTCAATAATCCTGAAAGAACTGGTACGCGAGTCAGGAACATTTGTGGGGTGGATGAGGCAGGCAAAGGACCTGTGATTGGGCCTATGGTGGTTGCCGGGGTCGCCTGTTCAAACCTTGATGAGCTTGCCGGATTAGGAGTGATGGATTCCAAAGTTCTGACAGCGAAGCGTCGTGAGGCCTTGTTTGAACTCATAAAAAAAGAATTTCCCTATGCTGTGGTCATCAGAACAGCATCAGATATTGACACCCTGAGATCAGAAATGACCATGAACACCATAACGGCACGAGCTCATGCTGAAGTGGTTGCAACACTCGACTGTCCGGTTGCCTGGCTTGACGCCTGTGATGTGAATGAGGACCGGTACGGAAGGACCGTTGCCGGTTACATCGGAAAACCCTGTCAGGTGATCGCAAAACACAAAGCTGATCGTACCTGTCCTGCAGTTTCGGCAGCATCTATCGTGGCCAAGGTAATCCGCGACGGACTGGTCGATTCCTATAAAGAGGAGTACGGGGAGATTGGGAGCGGGTATCCGGCAGATCCGGTGACGATTGGATTTTTAACCAGGTACATCAAGGAACACGGCTCCCCCCCGCCAATCGCACGGAGGAGCTGGGCCACTGTAAAGAACCTGATGAATAATACCGGGCAGAAGAAACTCTTCTGATATGGCAGTCTGTTCTTTTACTGCACAAGTTCAATGTGTACACATCTATGGACTGGTATCTTGTCGCTCTGGTGGTCATTGTCATTTACCTGGCATTGGTTGCTATCATCAAAACCTATCTCCCTTCACCCCGCACTGATACCACTTCTGGTGAGGAGCCGGAGCCTTCTGGAGAGAAATCCGCCCTTGCATCCCATATTACATTCTATGGCCCGATTCTTGCCTTGAAGACCGAAAGTGTCACCTTCTTTGACTGGTTCAAGAAGTATAGCCGTGGACTGCGGATATATGGAACCATTGGTGTTTTCATGGTCATCATTGTCTCGATATTGATGGTGGCCATGATACTTCTCTCGGTCCACCTCACTGTTGCCCTGAAACCTGAACCAACTGCAATTAACAAACCACAAAATCTCTTTCTCATCCCTGGTCTGAATGAGTTTGTTCCGTCCACGTTTGCAGTCTGGTTTGCCTTTATCCTCACCCTTGTGATCCATGAGTTTGGTCATGCAATCCTGTGTCGGGTAGAGAAGATCAAGGTCAAAGCCATGGGTGTTCTCTTTTTTGTGATCCCCATCGGTGCATTCGTGGAACCTGATGAAGAGGAGGTGAACAAGTCAGAATCCTGGCCAAAGATGAGGATGTATGGCGCCGGGATTATGAATAATATGGTTATCGGGGTACTTTGTTTTGTCCTTATGATTGGTATGATAGGTTGGGCTGTGCCCAGTACTGAACCAATCGTGGTCGGATTTTACAAGGACTACCCTGCAGCATCTGCCGGTATCCCGGTACCTTCAGTCATCAAAACCATCAATGACTCTCCTGTCCATAATACCGCAGAGGTGGCCTCACTGCTCAAC
Source organism: Methanospirillum lacunae (assembly GCF_003173355.1). NCBI lineage: Archaea > Methanobacteriati > Methanobacteriota > Methanomicrobia > Methanomicrobiales > Methanospirillaceae > Methanospirillum > Methanospirillum lacunae. The sequence goes on from NZ_QGMY01000008.1 coordinate 418,372, forward strand.
GAGACTATCCCTGGAACTCATATTATGGTTGGGTTTGAGAAGAACGGGACAATATCAGAACATGAATTAAATTTGTCCACCTGGCCGGCTGATCTTGGTGTCCGTGAGTCTGGATTCATGGGCGTATACTATTATAATGGACAAGGTGTCATTCAGACAACACAGCGGTTCCTCTCACCAACCGGATTTCTGATGCTTTTGTCACTACCATTTATTCCCGGGTACGAAGGTCAGCAGCTTCGGATTCTGGGATTTGATGTTGAAGACACGAGTTATTACACCGAGCCTTTCCCGCTGTACTGGCAGATTATTCATCTGCTCTTCTGGTCAGGGTTCATCAATCTGGCAGCCGGCCTCTTTAATGCCCTGCCGATGCTCCCACTTGATGGTGGACTTATCTTTAAAGAAGCAACCGAACGCCTGCTGGCCAGACGCGGGCTCTCCCGGTATGGATCTCAGATTGTGGGAACTGTGAGCAGCCTGATTCTCATTCTGATGGTTGCAATGCTTACTCTCCCATACCTCTTCCATATGTGAAGATGAGTATCCCTGCCTCCTCTTTTACTGCATTTTGTAGAAAATACAAATGCTGAAATAATCCGGATACTTTTATCTTCCTTTATAGGTATGATATACCAGGAGAAGACGACAAGATGCTGAATATTGGATCTGATGTTCAGGGAGGGCTTCTGGTTGTCAGTTTTTTAATAATAATCCAGATAACGTTCAATTTTTTTCGATCAGGTATACCAAGACTTCGTGTAATTTTTCTAACAATTCTCTGCTATCTTATATGGTTCTGCAGTTTCCTCTTAACCCTCACTGGAGATGGGCTCAGCGAGGGTATTCTCTGGGAGATACTAAGTTTTCTTGGAATGGCTTCAACTCTCTTTGTCCTATTCATTGGAATTTACGAGATTCTGGCAAACCCTGGTGTGATCCGCTGAAGCAGAGTTGAATATATAGGATCACTATCCTGTATCGGAAGGAAGATTATCCATCCTGATCTATCTTCTCCGATGTATCTCCTCATGACGGTTGGGACTGGAATAGGTTCTGATACCGTTGATGCAATTGAGCGACTCGTCCGCTCATGCAGTTATGTAATCCACTTCTACCGGCCTGAGCATGTTATTTATTTCTGCTCACCTGAAAGCAAAGAACTGGTCAGCAATATCAAGGAGGGATGCAAAAGGCTGTGGGGTCAGGAGCCCCCGGAGTCTGAAACATGCATAATCGGAGATCCAAATGATTTTTCCCAGTGTTTTGAGGTGATCTATGGTGTCTGTGTCCTCTTTCAGGAATTTGAGATAGTCATTGATGCAAGTTCAGGAACGAGATCAATGACCATGGCAGCATCTATCGTATCATTTCTGACCCGGAGTCCGGTGGCACATGTTACCGGAGAAAAAAAGGGAGGTTTGGTGATCCCGGGAACTGAAAAGATGAAGGAAATGACCCTTTTTGCTGCTTATGATCGTCTCCGTTTTCATCAGGCAGTTGATCAGTTCAATAATAATCACTTTGGTAGTTCACTTGAACTGCTATCCGGACTCTCTACCATCCCTGAACGTGATCTCTATTATTCTCTCTTTCATGGATACTACTCCTGGGACAAATTGAACTATGCTGAAGCATTCAGGTATTTACAACATGCAGATGACCTGACGGAAGGTGTAGCCCGAAACCGGGAATTTCTTCACAAACTCCTCGACCTTGAAGTAAAAGGAGAGAATGGGTTTTCAAAAAAAGAGCGGTGCAGATACAAACAGGAGAAGTACCTCTATGTCCTCGTGGATCTTCTCAATAATGCCAAACGGCGGATCGAGGGAGAACGATATGATGATGCTTTTGCTCGGCTTTACCGGGTAGTAGAACTCCTCTCTCAGGTCCTCCTACTCAGATGGAACATTGACGATATTGAAGGAAAGATCCATTTCACTGAGCTTCGTAAGATTCTTCGCAACAAGAAAGATGTCTCACTCTATGCCCGTAGGGCAGACCGGAAGGGAGTGATTCGTATAGGGCTGCGATCAAAATTTATGCTGCTTGAAGATCTCGGGATGCAGGGTGCCGGAGAATATTATCTGCACCTTGAGCCTTTCCTCAGAATCCGCAATGAATCAATCCTTGCCCACGGTCTTTCACCAGTGCATGGTGACGAGGCACGGGAGATGTGGGGTGAGGTCTTCACTATTACCCGCCGTGCATGTACTGATATGCCATTTGATCTTGAGAATCTCCTGGTGCAGTCTGCATATCCACACCTTGAGAATCCGATAAATTAACAATTGAGCGTCATTGAACAAATGATTCGGGTTATAAACCCTCTAATGCCTGCTTTATCATCCCTTTTGCTTCGTCAGGAATTTGGAACTGGTCAAGCATTGAGAGCAGGATATTAGCACCAATCTTCCTCCCTTCTGCACTTCCCATAAATTCTTTGATGGTTTTCATTCCTTCAGGAGATGAAATATACTCCTTGATCATCTGTTGCCCTTCAGGTGAAGAGAGATATTTCTTCACCATGGCACCGCCTACGTCAAACATAAGATCTTTGAAAAAAAAGATTAAATTACTCGGAGAGGGTGGATCCCCAGACCGATTGTTCGTATCGCTGTCCCTTCTCGTCTCCGCGGGTGCAGAAATATTTGTACTCGAGACCGACCTCTTTGGATATTGGGCAGGTAGGACAGTTACACCCCTCTTCATATGAGATACACATAAAACTTCTGCCAAGAAGGCAGAAGAGTTTCTCCCGCTCAACAATAGCACACTTGTTGAAACTCGGGCATGTCGGGCAGATACATACCTTCTTCTTCTCCTCAACCAGTTTATCCCGCTCTTCCAGGGGGAGACTTTTCATCTCCTTGACCAGCGACACAAATTTGTCCATTACGATCCCTCGCTTGAGAACTTGCGTTTTTACGGTTATATAATTGTCTGTTGCTTCTGCGTCTTTTGATCTATGCTGTTTTTAGGCTGAATTCTCAATTTTTTTTGGTTTTCAGTCAGGATCAGATCTCTTTTCAGGGTTCAGAACCAACACGTAATAATCAATGAAACTCGCTTCGTGCAGGAAACGGTATCAACAGGAGACTCACCGGACAAAATCCCCTGAAGAAACCTACGCGATTATAAAGGACCTTGTTGTTCCGGCCGGAATAACCCGTGTTGCTGACATCACCGGACTTGATCGGCTAGGAATCCCTGTATTTTCATGTATAAGGCCGGATGCTGCCGAAGGATCAATTTCTGTCTATAACGGGAAAGGTGCAACCGAGATGGCTGCACGGGTCTCTGCCATCATGGAAGGGCTTGAGCGGTACTCTGCCGAGATGCATGATCGTCTCCCGGTGATGGGAACAATTGATCAGATGGCAGACGGCAGGGATCTGATCGATCCCACTGAACTAATTCTGCCCAAAGGCGTTGATCTGACCTTCCCGATTCCCTGGTTTTCAGCAAGTGACATTATGCAGGAGAGTGATGTCCTTGTACCTGCTCATGCAATCTTTCACCCGGTTCACCGGAGTATGGGCCAGCTCTTCAGAACCAGTACCAACGGGATTGCATCAGGCAACACTCTTGAAGAAGCGGTGTTTCATGGCCTTTGTGAGATCATTGAACGGGATGCCTGGTCTCTGGCAGAGGCTGTAAACAGAGGAGGTCCGGTAATTTCTGGGATTGAAAACCAGACCATTCTCTCTCTGTTGAATCGATTCAAAGAAGCAGGAGTTGAGATAATTCTTCGGGATATCTCAAGCGAAATTGGCCTTCCAACTGTTGCTGCAGTTGCTGACGATGTCACACTCAGAGATCCGACTCTCCTCTGTATCGGGATGGGAACTCATGCTGTCCCAGAAATTGCAATTCTCCGTGCCCTTACCGAAGCTGCACAAAGCAGGGCAACCCAGATTCACGGAGCACGTGAAGATACCCAGGACAGCCACATGAAGCGGCAGATCGGATATGACCGGACAAAGCGTCTGAATAAAAAATGGTTTGAGACCGGTCATACTATCGACTTTTCAGAGATGTACGCCTTTCGATCTGAAGATTTCCTTGATGATATTGCATACACCCTCAGGGAGCTGAAGAAGGCAGGAATCAACCATGTCCTCGTTACTGATCTCACAAGACCTGAAATCGGGATTCCTGTCGTCAGGGTTATCGTTCCAGGGCTTGAACATTTTGCAATGGATCCTGAACGTATTGGAAATAGGTGCAGAAGTGCCAGACGTAATTATTTACCTGGGTCCAAGCCTGCCTCTGCATGAGGCAGAATTGATCCTTCCTTCAGGATCAGCAGTTCAATATTGTCCACCGGTAAAACGGGGTGATCTTGCCGCAGCCATTGCAGCAAAGCCGAAGATTATCGGGATCATCGATGGCCTCTTTTTTGAGAATGCTTCGGTTGGTCATCGTGAGATCCTGGGAGCGATGAAGGCCGGGATCAGAGTGATAGGAGCGTCGAGCATGGGTGCCCTTCGTGCAGCCGAACTCTCTTCATTTGGCATGGAAGGAGTCGGTGAGGTGTATCGCCGTTATCAGGAAGGTGAGATTGAGTCTGATGATGAGGTTGCTCTCATCTGCGATCCCGTATCAAACACCGCCCTTTCTGAAGCACTCGTCAACATCAGAATTACTCTTGAAAAAGCTGAATCATCAGGTATTATAACCCCGGAAGAACGGATGGCTTTGTTTTCAGAGGCACAAAAACGGTATTATCCTGATAGGACCTGGACCCAGGTGATCAGGGGGGCAGGTCTCCCCTCAGATCGCACAGAAGAAATTCTCTCCTGGGTCAAAACTTCCCGGGTGGAGCAGAAGCAGGATGATGCGAAAGCCGCTCTCAAATATATTGCCACATTGATGCATCCTTCCAAAACTCAGGATGAGATTTCATGAACACTACTAGTACCCGCTACTCAAGGCAACTCCCACTCTTTGGGAGAGAGGGTCAGCAAAAACTTGCTGATGCAACTGTTTTCATCGCTGGGGCCGGAGGACTCGGTTCTCCGGTTGCTTGCTATCTTGCCATGGCCGGGATTGGCGAACTGATCATTGTTGATGATGATCAGGTTCAGGAGTCGAACCTGAATCGTCAGTTTCTTCATGCCAACCGGAACATCGGTATGAGAAAGGTGTATTCAGCAGCAGAAACCCTTACAGCCCTTAATCCTGATCTGACGATTACAGCCATTCCTGAACGCATCACAGCTGAAACCATTGAAAGCCAGACCGGGGATGCAGATATCCTGGTTGACGCAACGGATAATTTTGAAACCCGGTATCTCCTGAATAAAGCAGCCTTTCAATCAGGAATACCCCTGGTACATGGGGCTGTTGAAGGTTTTTCAGGCCAACTAACCACGATTCTTCCCTGGGAGACCCCATGTCTGTCCTGTCTTTTTCACAGGGCACCTCCTGAACGTGATACTCCGGTAATCGGTGCGACAGCAGGTGTGATTGGATCTCTCCAGGCCATGGAAGTAATCAAGTACATAACCGGATCTGGTCGTCTTATTGCAGGCAGACTTTTGATTTGGGATGGTCTGAGCGGAAGATCCGACTACCTTACATTATCAGCCCGGCCAGACTGTCCTGTCTGTCAAACCCTACGGTGAGTGAATCATGAAGATAACGATAATCTGCTATGCCCGATTCAGGGATATATTTGGAGAAGAAACGCCGGTGGATCTTCCAGAGTCTGCATCAATTCTGGATGCTGTAAGGAATCTTGCCAGTACAGCAGGATCTGATGCAGAGCTGCTGCTCAATTCAGAAGGATTGATCCAGGAGTACGTGATGATGGTGTACCAGGGAACTCGGATTCTCCCGGCAGAGGCAGGAAGTATCACACTCACAGATGGCGAGACTATAACTCTGTTTCCTCCGGTATCTGGTGGATAAATGATCGGGATAACACGCGATGATATTGATATCTCTGCCTTGATTGAACGGGCAAGAAAACCAGAAACAGGTGGGATTGTGACGTTTATCGGTACAGTCCGCGATGACGGGTTTGAAGCCCTTGAACTTGAGGTCTGTGAAGAGATAGCAGTCAGGGATCTGAACCGGATTGCTGCTGAAGCCACTGAAAATTTCTCTCTCAAATCGGTAGAGATCATCCACAGAAGTGGCAGACTTGCACTCACTGAAACTATCGTTGCCATTGTCTGTGGTGCGGGTCACCGCCAGGAAGCATTTGCAGGGTGTTCATGGATCCTTGAGGAGATCAAAGCCTACGTGCCAATCTGGAAAAAAGATATCGGCGAATCCGGGACCTGGCACTTTGCAGCTCCCGGGGATCAGCAGCCCTGATCATAGGGTATCGTCTCTCCTGGGTCTCCCTTTTCTTTCTGTGCCTCTTATCTATGAGGAGATATGGATATCACGATCCGAGAAGCAACACCTGATGATGCCTCCATCATTGCCCAGTATAACCAACGTATGGCGATGGAAACTGAAAAAAAACTTCTTTATCCAGATACTGTCGAAAAAGGAGTTTCCATTTTTCTTTCCCGGCCTGATAAGGGCTTTTACCTGATTGCAGAGTCATCCGGAGTTGTTGCAGGGCAGTGTATGGTTACCTATGAATGGAGTGACTGGCGATGTGGCGACTTCTGGTGGATTCAGTCTGTATATGTTCTCCCTGAGTTCAGGAGGAATGGTATCTTTTCAGCTCTGTATCATCATATTCTGGAGCGGGCAGCATCAGATGATCTGGTAGCAGGTATCAGGCTGTACGTGGAGAAACAGAATTTCACAGCCCAACAGACATACCTCAGTCTCGGAATGGATCACACCCATTACGCGATGCTTGAACGGGATTTTACAAAAAATCCCCTGAAGTAAAGAAATATGTCTAAATGTTGTATTCCAGAGGTGACTCCTGTACGAGTTACGGTGCTCCCGGAATTGGTGTCTGGTACCATCGTTGATCATCCCATTTCTTCCACCAGGGATACAGGTACTCACTGAGAGCATACAGGTCCGGGGATGATATCAGAATTCCGGTGGACAGAATCCTGATCTGCATGAAGAGCGGAAGTAACTCAAATATCCTGATATCATAACGGTCCGCCCTGATGTGACGCCATGCCTGTTTTTGGAGCCAGGCAGGATCCAGATCAGGTCCCGCAACCAGGCAGAGATCAGTATCACTTCTCTCATCTGCCACTCCTTCTGCCTGCGAGCCGTAGAGGAACACTCCGGGAAGGATTACTGGCAGAGATGAAAGTTCCTGAAGTATCCCTTCTTTCAAACTTTGTGGATCCATTCCTCTATTACCTGTACAAGCAAGCAAATTTCAGGAAGTGACTGATTGATTCCTGCCAGTGCAAGAACTTCATCGGTACCGTTGTACCGGTGAATAATCCGGTTTCGAAGGCCGTTCATCTCACGGAGCAGTCGTTTCTGTTCAGCTGAAAAGAGAGATATCTGGTCAATATTTGAGTAGTCATCCCGGGCAGGAACCTTTGTATCCCGCAGGATCATCGAGATACAATCCATGGTTGCTTCAGTTATCTCCTGAAAAGCCTTGAATATTGCCAGCATCGTCTTTGTGTCGCAACCGGGACCACTGATTTCATTGATTTCTTTAAACCAGGTGTCTATAAGATCTGCACGTCCGTGGATCCAATTTATTTTATCCTGGTACCGAAGACGGCGATCCTCATCCATGCATACTGATCCGTTTTTCTTTGTAAAAACTCTGGCTTTGCAAAGTTTTAGGGGTAGTCCTTGATCCATCTGACCAGGACATTCTTGCTGACCTCTATTTCCCCACGGTTCTTAAAGCGTACCTGAACCCGACTACCAGGTGAAATCCTACTGTGAGGACCCGGTCAAGAAGAGCAATTGCAAGTCCGGCTGCAGCTGGTATACCATACTGTGCAAATACTGCGACATACCCACCTTCAACAAAACCGAGTCCTGATATTGAGATTGGAATCAGTGCGAGAGCACTTATCAGTGGCTGGATGAAAATCATCTCCTGAATCGGGATGACAAACCCTGCTGCGAGAGCAATGAGCACAAGACGCAGGCTTTGAAGTGTCCAGATAAAGAGTGTGAAAAGGATAGATGACCCCATGGTCAGTGCAGGATGAGAGAGTGCATCCATGGCTTCACCAAGGTCAGTGGCAAAAGAGGAGAGCCGGGGCATCCTGAAGATATGCACCAGGTTCAGCACTGCTGATCTCTTCACCCAGAATGCAGTAAGAATGACGATTGGAATAGAGAGGACTGCGGTCACCATTAAAAGAAGTCCTGGAGAATGAGCAGCCGAGAGGAGAAGAAGTCCGCCACATCCGAGTATGAAGATTGCGACAAAGTCACAATACCGGTCAAGAAAAACAGAACCGAGTCCTGCATGGGTTGGTACCCGATCACGGATCGTAAGGGGTCTTGAGATCTCCCCGACCCGGGCAGGGGTCATATCAGACATCAGTATTCCAGCGACAAACCCCTGGTATGTAACGAGTACAGGAACATGATATCCCATCTGCCTGAGAATAAATCTCCATCTGAGGGAGAGCAGAAGCAGAGTGATGGCATAGACCAGAACAGCGACAACGAGCAGAGAGATCTGGACTCCTGCGAGGGCATCTATGATATCTTTAGGGTTAAATCTGAAGAGCAGCCATCCGATGATGATGATACCGATTGTAATTTTAAGGACAGTCTTCAGCCAGGCAGGGATAGTATTGATCATCATGATGAAATATGGTGAGATCTGGGTCCTGTGAGAGATATTAGGAGGTCTTTCTCAGTAGTCGTCAGATAACCTGATAAACAGATGGAGAGGTTACTGTTTTTCCCACCTGAGGAGGTTCATGACCTCAGCCAGGGTACTGCCATCGCGAATCTCTGCCCTGATGCGGTCTTCAGTCTTTTTCACCTCAAGAGCTCTTCTGGCTACCTCGTATGCCCGCTCTTTTGGTATAACAACAACCCCGCTCTCGTCAGCAACGATCCAGTCACCAGGTCTGACTGTCTGGCCTGCACATCTGATCTCCGCGTTGATCTCCCCGAATCCTTTCGGTTCGCCTGCGTTCGGCACTGTTGCCTTTGCCCAGAGTGGGAAGTTCATCTTCCTGATGTCATCCACATCCCTGACCGCCCCGTCGATAACTACACCGGTGACACCGCGGTTCTTTGCTGAAAGGGTGGCGAGTTCTCCCCATGGAGCAACACTCGTCACCTCATCGTTGCTGATAACGAGGAAATCACCTTCCCCTGCCGTATTTATTGCCTCAACCGGTTTTGCCCAATCCCCGCCGATGGTCTGCACAGTCACTGCCCGGCCGGTCGCCTTTGTCCCGGGACAGAGTGGAAAGAGCCCGTGCATGGCACCTTTCCGATGCATCGCATCAGTAACATGAGGTGCAGAAACCATGCTGAATATTTTGCGAATCTCGCTCTCCTTATCAGGAGGCTGCCATCCACCCGGGCCCGGGTTATCCAGTGAACTCCGAATCTCTCTGGCAGAGCCGGTGACATCAGAAGCCCGGACGATCCAGCCACCGACAATAACGATATCTGCACCTATTCGAACTGCCTCACTGGCAATGGCAGCATCGATTCCACCTGCAATTGCAATCTGAACTGAAACAGTTCCAATTATCTGAGTAAGAACATCCAGGGGGTTTTTACCAGTCATCTGCTGATCGATACCGGTATGAACAGCGATGATGTCAACACCGAGTGTTTCAAGTACCCTGGCCCGTGCTGGCGGATCAGAAACATTCAGAAGATCAGTCATGATCTTCACGCCGTATTTGGCACCTGCACGAACTGATTCTGCAATTACTTCATCATCAGCTGAGCCAAGCACACAGACAACAGAGGCTCCTGCCTTTGCAGCCATCTCCACCTCGATGGCCCCGGTATCTGCTGTTTTCATATCAGCAACTATTGTTTTGCCGGGAAAGGCTTTTGCAAGGGCTGTGACCGCTGCCATTCCCTCACTCTTGATAAGAGGAGTTCCTGCTTCCAGCCAGTCAGCACCTCCGGCAACAGCAGCCTCTGCAATCCGGAGTGCCCGATCCGTCTCGACCAGGTCAAGTGCAACCTGCAGGATGGGTGGATTCATGAGGTACAGATCTGCCTGACTGAGGGATAATCATTCCTTTCACCGAGTAAAGAAAATCCCGTTCTCTTCAATTGACTATAGTCCAGCAAAGAATATACCGCAGGGCTTTATGTTACTGCCATTCCAATATCCTACTACAGCAGGTCTGCCTTAATACAGACACTGGTGGGTGGGGTTATCATATGATCAATCAGCGGGAGCTCTGGAGATCGCTCATTGTTTTTCTTCTGTTAATATCCACCGTTGTAGCCCTTTCTGTGGCAGACGGTACGAATAGCTCTATAAACAATTCTGTAAATGGGACTTCAAATACTACAACCAACCTGACCGATGCACCCTATGTTCCGGGCGAGATTATTATCAAGTATAAAAATACTGATAGCGTTTCTGCTATGAGTGTCCCGTCTGCCAAACTGGCAAGCCTGGGCGCCGGGGTTAGTGACGACTTCTCTGCCGAGGGCCTTAAAGGGATGCAGATGATCGATGTTGATACTTCAATCTCGGTTGAAAAGGCCATCGAAGAGCTGAATAAGTCATCATATGTTGCATATGCAGAGCCCAACTATGTCATCCAGCTCTCCCTCCCGTCAGAACCTGAACTCCCTAATAATACAACTGCCGAATCTTTCAGCGCTGAATCAGTCTCCGGTGCTCCCAATGATCCTCGTTTCTCTGAGCAGTGGGCCCTCTCCAACACAGGTCAGACAGGTGGGACCTCAGGAGCAGATATCGGTGCCCTCTCTGCCTGGTCTGTGACCACAGGTTCAGATTCTATCGTGGTTGCGGTCATTGATACCGGGGTTGACTACACCCACCCGGATCTTGCTGCCAATATCTGGACCAACCCGGGAGAGATAGCAGGGAATGGGATCGATGACGATGGGAACGGGTATATTGATGACGTTCATGGATGGGATTTCATCAACAACGACAACGATCCGATGGATGACAACGGTCATGGAACCCACTGTGCCGGAGTAATTGGTGCTGTAGGAAATAACGGGATTGGCGTCAGTGGAATAGACCAGAAAGTGAAGATCATGCCACTTAAATTCCTGCGTGCTGATGGCAGCGGCGATGTTGCGGCATCTCTGAATGCAATTGCATACGCAAGAAAAATGGGAGCAGATGTGATAAGCTGCTCCTGGGGTGGCACAGCCAAGAGTCAGGCTCTTGAGGATGCAATATCTTCAACCAATGTACTGTTTGCATGTGCAGCAGGCAACTCTGGTGTCAACACGGATATCATACCTCAGTATCCGTCCTGTTTTACAGAGGCACAGATCATATCAGTAGCTGCCAGTAATGCAAAGGATGGCATTCCATCCTACTCTAATTACGGTCCTGTATCGGTTGATGTTGCAGCACCAGGTGATGGTATCCTTTCCCTGTATCCAACCTCGCTTGGTTCCCAGTACATGAGCATGAAAGGCACCTCGATGGCAACGCCTCATGTTGCAGGTCTCGCTGCTTTGTTACTCTCACAAAAATCGAGCCTCACCCCTGCTGAACTGAAGTCACTGATCATGAGTAATGTAGATACGATCTCTGCCTGGTCAGGAAAGACCGTGACAGGTGGGCGGATTGATGCAGGAAAAACCCTTTCAGCCCTGTCTGGCAGTTCAGTATCTGCCCTTCCCGGCCAGTCTAATAAACCAAAGGATCTCAATGGTGACGGGGTGTATGACGATATCAATGGAAATGGACGCCGGGATTATGCTGATGTCTCACTCTATTTCCAGTATCTTGACTGGATCAAATCTAATGAGCCGGTAGCAGCGTTTGATATTTCCGGAAACGGAAGAATTGATTATAGCGATGTCGTAAAACTTTTCCAGGGTATCTGATTTTTGAAAACCCCAAAAAAATAATTTTCTCAAAGGTTACGCTTCTTCTTCTTTCCAGGTATCCATGAAAGAGACTTCATCAAGATGCTTCTTCTTTGGTATCGTGATCTCTTTGGGGAATCCGCCAGCGATCAGGGAGACCAGGGTATACTTTTCAGGGACATTCAGAAGTTTTCTGACTGGTTCTCCGTACTCTTTCTTGTCTCCGGCAACCCAGCAGGTCCCCAGGCCATACCCCTGCAGACAGATTATTAAATTTTCAGTTGCAGCGCAGCCATCCTCAAGGTAATACTTGGCGTCCTTCTCTCCAAAGATAGCAAAACAGACTGCTGCAGTCTCAATAAATCGTCCATGATCTGTCAGTTCAGCGATTTGCTTGAGCAGTGCCTTATTCCTGACAGCTCCAAAAAGCCATGGCTGTAAATTCATTGCCGTCGGTGCTAGCCGGGCACATTCGAGGGCTTCGTGGACGATCTCATCATCAACTGGTGCATCTGTGAAACTACGGACACTTCGCCGCGATTTGATGAGTGTTGCCCCAAGATTCATGTGATATACTCTATCTGAATCCAAAAAAAGATTGAGGTTCCTGATTTCTGATCACATGTCTTCTATCTCTTTCCGGCCCGGCATAGTGCTGCCATGGCTGCAAATACAGTTAGGATTACACCCGGTACAGAGAGGGGTACAGATTTTGTCTGGACAGGGACCGGTAAAGCCGGTACTGGAGTATCTGTTGGTACCTGAGATGCCTGTGTTATTGTTGGAGGCACTGGAAGCGGTGACTGGTTTGCGACCGGTTGCTGAATGGAAGAGGCTGGAACCGGAACCTCTGTCTGCTGTGTTGTGACAATAGACGTCCCTCTGGGTGAAGATGTAGCCATGTTGTTTTGGGACACAGTAACTGCGGCTCCTGTTGTCATCGTCTGCGCAGGAGTTGCCTTGATAGTTGGTACCTGGGTTATTTTCTCTCCGGTGTCAGTTGAGGAAGAACCGGTTTCTATCCCCACCTGTCTGCCTGAATTTGACAGCGGGTTAATGTCCTGAATGAGCACCGTGATAGGTTCTGATACACCTGTTCCCGGGTCAGCACTGTTTGAATCAAGTTCATTTGCGGTGCACTTAGCCTGGATTGTATAGGTTCCGGAATCTGTCCCGCCTGTGTTCCAGACCGGTCCGGTATCATACAGAGAAGAACTGACCGGGATTCCATTGAGTCTGAATGAACCTGAAGGGCCTGAAACAGTTGAATATTCGCTTCTGCTGGGAGTTGTAATGAGGATATCTACCGGGGCTCCGGAAATACCCCCCCGCGATCTGATTTCGTACAGGTTACTCTCGATCTGAAATGAGGCCAGATGGCCCCGGGGCAGCCACTTTCCTGTGGCGTCAAAATCAGAAGTCGTATCCTTTATCTTAACTTTCAGTTTCGGTTGCTTGATCTTCATCACTGGTGTCTTTGTTGTGAGTGTGTACCAGATCCCTTCTTTTCCTAAAAAGGTTGCACTGAGAGCTGAGAACCTGGCAGGGTTTGAGACCGTGACTGTATCTGCCGGTGCCTCATCAAGTGAAGTCCCTGGGGCCCACCAGGCGATCTGACTTCCTGAACTGACTCCTGATCCACTGATATCAAGGTTTTCTTCACCGATGAAAACAGTCCCGCCAGGAGGGACTGTTTTAATGTCAGCCAGTACCGGAAAGAACAGTGTGAGAATGATACAGATAGTAACTGGTATCCATAATCGCATGATGCAATCAGGTTTCTTCTGGTGTATATAGATTTACATGGTGAGCATGTACCACCCTGATAAACCCGTGCATCAAACGTACCCACATGGCTATTGCTACCGTTGCAGCAGGATGTTTCTGGGGTGTTCAGGCAGCATTCCAGCAGGTACCCGGGGTCCTTGCTACCCGGGTGGGCTACACTGGAGGAACGATGTCTAGCCCAACCTACCGCGATGTCTGTACTGACAAAACCGGGCATGCCGAAGCTGTTCAGATTGAGTATGACCCAGAGCAGGTCTCATACCGGCAGTTGCTTGAGGTCTTTTTTCATCTCCATGATCCAACCCAAATGAATCGTCAGGGTCCTGACGAGGGAACCCAGTATCGGTCTGTGATATTCTATGGATCAGAGGAAGAGAAGGACTGTGCAACCAGAATGATACACGAGATCAATCAGTCCGGGTTATTCAACTCACCTGTTGTTACTCAGGTTGTTCCTGCAGATACATTCTGGCAGGCAGAAGAGGAGCATCAGTCATATTTCCTGAAAATGGGAAGGCGTTATGGCGGACTGTAGTGAAACCAGATCATGATCTGGATACCTGACTCCCGGTCATGGGAGATAAGAAGATAATACAGATTCAGTTTCCGGTATGGACCATTGGCCGGTTCATATTTCGCCAGTAATTGATAAGTTCACGAATTGTCTCAGCATACTTTTCGAACTGGACTGGCTTTACAACATAACTGTTTGCCCCAAGCTGGTAACTCTTCACAACATCGATGTCCTGATTTGATGATGTGAAGACAACCACCGGGTGGGTCACACTGCGCGGATTTTCTTTGAGTGCTTTAAGCACCTCTATCCCGTCTACGAGTGGCATTTTTAAATCAAGGAATATTACGACAGGATAATCCGGAGCCTGTCCCTCGTATTTTCCAGTCCCGAGAAGATATTCAAGTGCTTCCCTTCCGTCAGGAAAGACACGTACCTGATCTCCCATGTCAATCCATTCCACAACATTGAGGAAGAGTTCAATGTCATTTGGGCTATCCTCAATGAGGATTAATTCCAGTCCTGCGTCACTTCGTGCCATGTACCATCCCTACCGTGAAAAAGAAGGTTGTTCCAGATCCTTCTTCTGATATGACTCTGATGTGTCCGCCATGCCTGATTATTATCCGGTTTACTATTGCAAGGCCAACGCCGGTTCCTTCGTACTCTCCAGCAGGATGCAGCCTCAGGAACACGTCAAATATCTTATCTGCGTATTGCATATCAAAACCTATCCCATTATCCTGAACAAAGTACTCGGGAACATCATGAGAGATCGTGTATCCGACCCTGATCTTTGGCCTGTGTCGTTTTTGTGAAAACTTCATCGCATTAGACAGGAGCCTGGTGAGTACCTGCCTGAGCATGAGGAGATCACCATAAGCCGGCGGGAGTTCATCAATTGTTACCTCAAACCTGACGAGGGGGTAAGAACTCATGAGTTCACAGACTACTTCCTCAGTAATTGTCTGCATGTTAACACTGGTCAGTTCGATCTGCCGCCGTGACATTTGAGAAAAGGTGAGGAGATCATCGATCAACAGGTCCATAAACCTGATATTTTCGTGAATCTTTCCAAGATAATGAGCAGTATCTGATTGTTTATCGTGTTCCGTTTTCAGGGTTAAAATATGGGAAAATCCATCGATTGCTCTGAGAGGAGCTCTGAGGTCATGTGAGATTGTGTACGTGAATGAGTCGAGTTCATGTATGATCGCCTCAAGCTCCTGAGTTCTGATCTTTACTTCATGCTCCAGCATCTGATTCATATTCTGTTGTGCTATCGCTGCCAGGTGTTTGTCTGTAGTATCCCTGAGGATGGTGACAATCTTCTCAACCCTTCCGTCTAGCCAGATTGGAATCTTGCGGGTTTCAGTGTGAATTATCCCTTTCTCCTGATTCAGGATTTCTTCGGTGATCAGCATTCTGCCTGTTTCAAAAACTTCAATATATTCTGCCCTGATCTTCTCGTCCAGAAATGGAAAGACATCAAAGAGGTTCTGGTTGATAAGCGATTCAACAGTGGGAAGATCTATCCAGACATGGAAGGCATCGTTGATTAGAAGTATGGTATATGACCGGTCGATCACATGAACGCCATCAACCATCGCGTTTATTGTTGACCGGTAGAGAAGATCTGATGCACGAATGTTTTCTTCAAGCTGTTTCAGATCTGTGATATCTCTGCCAACTGACTGGTATTCAATGACTACGCCATCTTCGTTGAATATCGCTGTATCGTTCCACTGAACCCACCTGGCGGTTCCATCATGGGAAAGTATTTTTTGTTCTATGGTTGCTGATGGAGTTTGTCTGTTTAATGATGAGAGGTGATTTGCCATGATCTGCCTCTCTTCCTGAGTCATCTCCGGGGTAAACCGTGACCCGAGCATCTCATTGATGCTTTTTCCAAAAAATCGTGCGTATGCATCGCTCACAAACAGGTGACTTCCATCAGGTTTGAACCTGCATATGAGTTCGGCTTGGGTCTCCACTACTTTGCGGTACCGCTCTTCACTCTGGAGAAGCTTCTCTTTTTCTTTTTTGAGATCATACACCAGGGTTCTGATACTTGAGACAAGTCTTATAGTGCTCTCCTGAAGACTGCGAAGCTCGATACTGGCACCAGTTCTGATGGTGTGATCGAGGTTTCCACAGGCCACTCTGTCGACATCTTCGACGAGATCTTCAATCGGTCGTGTTATCCTTCTTGAGAGCTGCACGGAAAGCAACATACCGCATATAATTATTATCAGAGCAAGAATGAGATGATTTACGAGTATGCGGTTTAATTTGTCCTCAAGCCGATTGTTATGATACGTGATCTCTGCAACAAGACTCATATCAACACCATAGATTCCATTACGCATATCAACAAGGAGATATTTTACAACAGACTCGTTTTCGGGGTAATGAAACTCTCGACTTTTACGATCAGTGAGAATACTACTGATGATTGAACGTTCCTCGTCGCTAGCGTTATATTTTGGATCACCAACAAGTCGGAAATTTTTTCTGAACAGTCGTGCGTGATCGATATCAGGATTGATCTCTTTGATCTGAGTCATAACCCTACGATAATCGAGACGAAGTTCCTGTTGCCCAAACTCCGGCTTACTGTATGCAAGCTCCATGATGTACTTGTGATCAGGCGTTGGCATGTATGCATACTTTGTCAGGTTCCCGGTGTAGTAGTCAGGTGTAATCCGATCCGGGTACATTTGGCTTGTATTTCTGATTTTTTTTAAAAATTGTGCGACGTTTGGATAGATTTGGTTAAAATCAAGTGCGGGGTTCTGGGTATTTGAACTTTGTACAATGACGGCGGACTCGTTGATAAGGTAGATTTCCATCCCAAGTTGCTGGCTAAGATTCTGCAGGTCCCTTTGAGAGAGATCCCCACCTGTTTCATTGTACTTCTCCATTGCCAATGAGAACCCGTTCTCCATTATGCCATTAAACGAGTTATCATAGTTCTCAAGTCCGGCATTGATGATACGAAATGAGGTGTTGATCATCTGTTCAGAGTGATCTCTGAGTCTCAAGGAGTTATCCTGAACAGCTCCCACCGTTACAAAATAATTAATCAGAATAATTCCTGTAACGATGAGTGCCACGGTGCAGAAAATAATGAGTGATATCTGCCGGGACAGTCTCCATTTCTCTAACATTCTCATTCCTATACGACTCTAAACCTGATCTGGTTGTTTACCATAAAGCAGGATAACACTTCCCATATGAATTCGTAACGATCATCACCCCTCTTCAAACTCCTCCTCTTCTCCGGAGTTTTCATCGTAGGACTGGTCAAACTCTGCCTGGTCCTGGTCAGCGACAGGAACATTCTGCATGATTAGATCCCAGGCATTTTCGTCACCTGCATATGCTTCAGGCCATGGATCGCACTGACTCAATGCAGCAACCAGAGTCCGGATCGTTGCTTCGAGAGAGGCATTTTTTGTCTCAAGCGTGGAAATCCTGCCTCGAAGTTCATCATAATCATCGCGATAACTCTTTGTATCCGCTTTTTCATTGGATGTCAGTAATGACCTGATAAACCTGTCCATCACTTCATCTGATGGCCGGAAGAGCAGGAATCGTGATGGTCCAAGGATGTGCAAGATATCTGAAATATCATCGTGCCTAATGTCCTGCCTGTCCCCGGTGATGATTAAACCGGCAGCATCATTGCTCTGAAAGTAATCTTTAATGTTTTCAAGACTCTCTACCTGCACCACCTGCCTCTCCTGATCATCTTCACCCTGATCCTTTTTTTTCGTTGATGTTTTCTTTCCAAGGATCAGAATAGGTAACTCCGGGCTGGCGTGTTTATTGTCGATAGCCCTCACCACTGGCTGAGGTTCGTAGAGGTGACCATATATTGGGTTGCACGTACCAGAGATCGATGCCTCATTAGATGAGTTCTCCGATTCTGATCAGTAAAATGTGCTGGGTTATTACTACTGAATAAAAAAGATATGCAAGATTGAGATCAAAATCTCCTTGAATGGTAATGCTCTGATCAATGGAGATTTGTATCTCACTGTCACTTCTAGAGGCGTTATTACTCCGGGTGTATGTTTCAGAGCATTGTTTAAATGATTGTTCTTTGAAGGTGATGGTTACCCGGTTGCCGGGCAGTTAATCGGGTATATCCATCATTCATACCATTGAAATTTCCACATATGAAGATCCACGCAACTTCATAACGAGATCTCGACCTATCTTCATGACAGACCGGATCTCCAGTGGCATGGTTGTACTTGAGTGTTCAGCCCTCCTGATAAGGGCAGATTTCTATGGTAAAGATGTGCTTATAAGGATTTTCTATGCAGTATTGCATGGCATTAGTGACTGTAGGAAGTTGGGTGTATTGGACTTATATATAAATTACTTGTTGTGTACAACTTGATAATTGGTCTAGAAATAAATAGTGAAATCAATGCTTTGCTGAGGTTTTTCCTCTGAATATACTATTTAAACTTTTATTTTTTTAGGTTATTGCTTGGCATATCTTTATTAGTATGGTTCAGAGATTTCAAGTATGCCTGCAGAACGGGATAACCTCAATAAAATCCGTTCGCTGCTTAAATTTCATCCCCGTGGCCTAACAATCTCCGATATTTCGCAGCGTCTGAAAATGAACCGAAATTCGGTTGCTAAGTATCTTGAGATCCTTGAAATATCAGGATGTGTTGAGATGCGGCAAATGGGGGCTGCAAAGGTCTTTTATATTTCTCAACGAATCCCACTTGCCGCTATCCTTGGGTTCACCAAAGAAGGGATTGTTGTCATTAATCAGGAAGGCAGGATTAACCAGGTAAATGAAAGGTTCTGCCAGATGTTTGATCTGCGTCAGGAAGAGATTCTGAGTGCACCGATTACTGTTCTTCCTCAAAATCTGCTCAGTGTCCTTACAAGTCAGCGTCTTATGGAAGGTCTTGGGGAAAAAGCAGAACAAACGCGTATTCTCAAGATGGAAGAGTATGACTGGATCCAATATTATAAAGTCAGGATATTGAACACCATATTTGATACTGGTGAACACGGCCAGACTGTCATCATTGAGGATATCACTCTTGAAAAAGAGATGGAAGAGCGGCTTCGTCTTAATGAAGCCCGGTACCGAGGAATTGTCGAAGACCAGCTTGAGATGATCTGCAGGTATACGCCGGATGGTAAGATCACATTTGCCAACGATGCATTTTGTAGGAACCTTAATATCACCCCTGAAGAGGTCGTGAACCACTCTATCCTTTCATATCATCCAGCCGAATCCATATCCCGACTAAAGGCTGGAATGGAAGCCTGCACTCCGCATTCCCCTGTATGGGACCTCGAGATGGAGGTTACACTACCCGGAGACAAAAGATGTTGGCAGCACTGGATTTACCGGGGAATATTTGATGAGCAGGATATGGTTCTGGAATATCAGGGTGTAGGCCGTGACATTACTGATCGTAAGCGAGCCGAGATCGAACTCCTGATCAAGAGCTTCGCCATTGAATCATCTATCATTCCTATCGGGCTTGCAACGCTTGATGGGATGGTTACCTATGTTAATCCTGCATTTTTGCAGATGTGGGGGTATAAGCATCTGTCTGATGTTCTTGGACTTCCCTTGGAACATTTTGCCCATGGAAATGTTGACTCATTGCGAAAAATTTTTGAGATAAAGCAGGCTGTTTCCCGTGAAGGTGGGTTTTCCGGCGAGTTAACCGGAACCCGGAAATCTGGTGAGAAGTTTAACCTTCTTCTTAACGTGTCTGTTGTCAAGGATACAGAAGGATCTCCGCTCTGTCTTATTGGCTATTTCAATGATATATCGCTCCTTGTCAGGATGAACCGTGAGGTACAGATGAAAGAGACTGCAATCTCCCATTCGTATGAAGGAGTAGCCATCATCTGTCCTGATGGGCGTATTAGTTATAGCAATCCTGCTTTCACGAGAATATTTCAGCGTATTCCTGAACATGATCTGTACGGGAAACAGATCGATCTTGTTTATTCCAGTTACCCTCAGCTTGAAGGAAAGAGGGATGAGATATCTGACTCTCTGGCCAGGAAAGGGAGCTGGATCAGTATTGTATCAGATATTACCGAGGATGGTAAAACTAGTATAATCCAGATTCATCTCTCCCGCACCAATGATCTGGGAGGAAATCAACTATGTACTATCTTTTCTGCTCTTGATATTACAGAACAGCGGATGATAGAGGAGTCTCTTTCGATGATGTATCATCACCTAGAGGAGGCGATTGAACATGTTGGTGATCCCACGTTTATCCTTGATAATCACCGGCGTGTTGTTGCATGGAATAATGCGATGGCTTCCCTTACCGGGTATAGCAGGGATGAGGTGATTGGGACTGCCGGGTATCGGGATGCCTGTAAGCGGTTTGAACCAGGTATTCCTCTTCTTGCTGACCTGGTTGATCTTTCTGTCCGTGATCTTATCCGGAATTATCCGTCTGTCTCGCGGTTTGGTTCCGGTCTCTTCACCGAAGCATTTCTCCCCTCTCTGCAGAGTGGGAAGGGGGCAGTGATTTGGGCTAAGGCATCACCAATTCTCAATACAACCGGTCAGACTATCGGTGTAATTCAGACGATGAAGGATATGACCAACTGGAAACGGGTTACAGAACATGGGGTTACCCGTGAAATTTCCTGATACAAACGTTTCCAAATGGTATCTCCTTGGAAATGGGTCCTACGATTCTGATTTCAGGTCATGGATACCGTATCTTCATGACCGTGATTGTAGCCAGAAGGATGAGGGTGATTCCATTTGCAAGAATTACCGGCAATTCCCCGATTACAACGCCATATATGAGCCAGAGTGTCATTCCCGTCATGAGAAGAAGGAGCATTCCGTAACTGATGTCATGAGCATGACGGGTCTTGTATGTTTGCCATACCTGGGGAAGAAATGCAACCGTGGAGCAGAATGCTGCAATGTATCCGGTCGCGTGGAAGAGATCCATACTAAAGTTCTCCTGCGGTGCTCATAGGAGTTCTGGAAGATATGAATTACACTAAAAAAAGAATAATCGTTTGTGAAATCGCTGAATCAGTTTCCTGGCGATTATTTGGTTTCGTACTTTTTAAGGGCAGTGGTGATCTTCTGTATCCGCTCAAGGCTGATCGTCTTCATTTTCTGTGCTGCAATGTCGAAGATGAGATTTGGCGGTACATCAACTTCCTCTGCGAATTTGGTCTGTGTAATCTTCTTGGTTGCCGTGAGTGCGTTGAGCCGTTCAGATACACTTACCGGAACAGGAACCATGGTATCAAGTGCTGGCTGGACAAGTTTCCTGCCCCGCTTAGCTGGTACTTTTACAGGTGCTGTTGTCTGCTCTGGCGCCGGGGTTTTAGCCTTTGCCGCCCCTCTCCTCACTGGAGAAGTTTTAGTGGCAGTGCTCTTGACCGGGGCCTTTGCAGGTGTTGCTGATGCTTTCTTTGCCTGAGTTTTGGCTTTTGAAATGGATTTTACTGGAGCTGCCTTTGCAGGTGATGCTTTAGTGGCAGCAGATTTTGCTGGTGCCTTGGCAGGTGTTACAGATGCTGGTTTAGCCACATCTGATGCGATCTTTACCTTAACCTCTTTCAGTTCAGTCTGCAGGGTTCCAACTGTCTTGTTTAACTGGAGCAGTTGCTTTGCCTGCATGTCAATGATCTTTTTAAGATCGGCAATTTCAGAAGTATTAACACTTTCCTGAACTTGTTTGGGTTTTGCCACTGGCTTTACCGGCTTTTTAACAGTTTTTCTTGGTGCTGGTTTTGTTGCCATTATTATCCCCCCTTTATCTGATGAATATTGTATACATCTTTGAAATAAGAGTATACCGGATGGTATTAATCAACTGATCTTGTCTCAATCCGTAATCATCAGTATCCCTTCATATTGTGAATGTGATATTTAAAAATTTATAGGCGTTTTCAGTTGTTCATCACATGTTATGAGGTGATGAGGCTGGTATTGACAGGTACGTTCTGATAAATTTCTTAGATTGATATTAAAAATCAATAAATCAACCTTGAAATGGCTGTGTCTGTGAGGCGCGGTATTTTGTTTAATAGTTTTCAGTACCTTTTTCTAACCCTATCCGGCTACCCTGTGATCCCTCCGGGTTCTCAAATATGTTTAGGAAAATCACTATACTTTAATCAAAAAAACGGTTAACTGGTCAAAAAATTCTTTCAGGCTTTACAGGACAGGCTCTGTTTATAGGCACCTTGGAATTTCTTCTCATCATTGCGGTGCCATAATATTATACGTGATGAATAATTGGTTCATAAATTACCTGCTGAATCCCTGAATTCAAAAAAAAGAAGGTATTGTCCGAGTATCAGCATAGTCGATGTTCGATCAGAAACACATGAGATCATGGTATCACATAACCCCCCCCATCGGAGTACTATGTGACAATTACCAGATGTGTTATGGTGGTATATATTTTTTATCTTCACTTGGAATGTCTTGTACGTGGCGATTTGCACCTTTATTTGGAAATAATCCGTTATTTCTCATATGCCTAACTCAGTGTCATGTTTTCAGGTTTAGTAAAAATTTCAGATCGACGTGTTTCGAGGGATGTGTAAGAAAAACTGCCGCGCCCAAGTTGGTGTGTTTACCAGGGTCGTGGATGCGGAGATCTTGATAGATCCAAGCTGAGATAACAGTTCATCCCCACATATGTGGGGAACTCGACCTTCTGCTTGGCAAATCTTTATTATTTGAGGATTTATTAGCAGATATGTGGGGAACTCCCTTTCTCTTCCTTCAGCCAGTGATCAAATTCAGGTTTATCCCCACATGTGTGGGGAACTCTGTATAACACTATATACGCCCGTCGACGCTTAGGGTTCAACCCCATGTATGTGGGGAACTCTATTAGGCTGAGCAGGCCGCTGAAAAATCTATCAAAGGGGCATTCATCTCCTTACACCCGGTTTTTCCCACGTACTCATGACATCCATCTTCTTCTTACCCTTCTTGAAGAATCAGGAGTACTGATTCCTGAAGAGATCAAGTAATCAGAAAGACTGACTGCCTCCGCTGTTCAGGTGCGGTACCCCGGATTTTCTGCCCCAATAGAAGAATCATTATCGTCAGGCTCTGTCTCTTGCTGAACTGGTTATCACCTGGGCTGAAACTTTCATCCTGGTAGAATTTCAGCATCAATAGCCCGCATTCCAATGTTCACCCCTCTCCGGTTTTCCTTTTTGTTCACGATGATAGCATGTCTCACAAAGGGCTACCTGCTGGACGGGATCAACCCAGACTGCAGCACCAGTTCTGCAGACTGAACACTTCCCGGTTGGACTAGTCCGATGCTCCATCATGTCTGTTCTGATAACTCCCGGGATTGTCCTGACTGAAAGGGCCTCCCTGACCTGGGCTGCTTCATAGCAGACATCACAGAGCATCCGCTCAGATTTCCCATGACCTCTCTCCCGGTACCTGGAATATAAACTTCCACAGACTGCACACGGTCTCTTCTCAGGCCATCCGTCTATTCTTGAAAAGTCTGATGAACAGATCCCCGGCTCAGATGTCAGAGCGGCATAAGCGGCATCATGCGTGAGAGTGTCCTGATCTGCCACTCTGATATTTTTGCCGCTTTCAGGCAACCGCCCATCAGGTGGGTTTATCTGATCACCCAGGGCGGCAATGCGGCAGATCCCGGGATCAGAGGTCTGGGTACATACCTCTCCGTCAGGTCCTGTGACCTGCTTCACACCTTCACCTTCTGCCGCTCTCTGATCTGAATCTTTATAATCTATTATTTTATGTGATTCTAAAGAGGAATCACTCTCGTTTTTCGAGCGGCAGCCTCCCGCATCGTTCCGCTTTGTGCCATCTTCAGCCGCACTGCCGCCCGGATCATCACCATCAATGTGATCAGCACCTTTTTCTTCCCGGACCAGCCAGACAACTCCACCTTCTGACCAGGGAAGATACAGTGATGGATCCCAGGTGTATACTCTCTGACGCCGCTGTGTGTGCTTTCCGTCAGAACCTGATGTCACCGTCCGGTCATAGAACGAAACTGCCGGACACTTTGCAAGAAGACCTGAGTACGACTGTCCTTTACTCAGGTACCCGTTGAGCAGTTTGTGAATCGAGCTGTTATTCCACCCGGTAAGAATCTGCAGATCACTGACCGTCAATTCAGGCCTGCCTGATTCATGCATAATAACAACCAGTTCAGCCTCCCTTCTGGTAAGCTTGGATACCTGGCTTCCACTCTCTCCGTTCAGTGATGTATAGAGCCTGGTTGCAATCGCAAAATCCTCTTCAGTTGCATAGACACACCTGACATTGTTCATCTCCACTTCAGAACGTTGATGCTGCATGAGCACTGCCGACGCCCTGATGAGATCCAGCAGCATATCCGGATTTCTTCTGTTTGCAGCAGACACAAACCTTATGCGGTCTGCAAACGGCACTATCACAAATGCCGGGCTTAATGTGCTCCAGATCTCCTGGCATACCAAATTCTCATCACGCTCTCTCTCACTACTGGCCGGGCCACAGGAAGCATGGGAAAGACTCCGTTTCAGTACCCTGATATCCTGGTCTTCACTGTCATCGATCCAGCAGGTCAGCATCCGGTTGTAAACCTGATCATCCCCGGTTCCATCAACTTTGGCTATCCACCAGACACACCGTTCAGGAATGATGCATTCCTGTGCAGTCCGATCTTTAGAGACAGTCCTGTACACAAACTGAGAATCAAACGAACTGGTCACTCCTTTCAGGATCTCCTGCATCTGGTCAGAAAGTGCCTGATCATCAAGGGCTATTACGGTCCCTGGTTTCAACCCGTTTATGTAAAAGAGTGCCTTTTCACTGAGTCTGCCA
This sequence comes from Methanospirillum lacunae, assembly GCF_003173355.1. NCBI lineage: Archaea > Methanobacteriati > Methanobacteriota > Methanomicrobia > Methanomicrobiales > Methanospirillaceae > Methanospirillum > Methanospirillum lacunae. The sequence goes on from NZ_QGMY01000008.1 coordinate 443,472, forward strand.
TCCAGACGGCTTACAGATGGAACCTGCCTGAGCATGGTCTTGATGGCATGACTCTTTCCTTTCCCTGACTCCCCGGTTATCGAGACATGAAGTCCTTTGCTGTTGAGGACAAGCCGTGAAGCCAGGGACATAATGAGCGACTCTGCAACAGTCTGATCGCCCTCATGTTCAAGAGCAAAGGTCTCAAGCAGGTATCCGAAAGGGTTACCATCGTGGAGGATGGTCTCTGCATGGTTTTTGATCTCTTCCTGTACCTGGGTTGTCTGGTTATCCTGCGGAAGTGAAATCGGTTCTGCAGATTGTGTAACTGGTTTCTTCTGCCCTTTATCAGAGTGAGAACATTTCGTTGCCTGTCTTTTTCCTTCGTACTGCTCACGAAGTTCAGGCCATCGCTGAGTTCCGCCCCCACATGACGCATGGTGACATCCGGCAAAGATAGCACCGTTTGCAAACTGAATTGCATATGCCCCGTCTTTGTGTTCTGATGAAAATGGACATTCACTGAGCACAAAGATAGAACCACCTGCATACGGTTTCTGATTAAACGAGATACTGTTCCGATTGAGCCATGCTCCCAGATCAATGGATCTGACTGTTTTCACCTCAGTTTTTTCAGACGGCTCTTTCGGAAAGAGATCTGCCAGATTACTGAGCATTTCTCCTGAAACGATCTCAAGCACCGGTGGGACTGAAAGGATTGATGCCCTGCGATGTGGCCTCGCTGCAATATTGTCACCTTTTCTGCTTGTGGTGCCGTAGAGTTTCCAGATACGTGCAGCATTGAAGACCGTTGTGTCAACCGAAGCCTTCTCATCAGAGAAGAGGATGTGCAATGTTTCAAGCACGGTTCTGATAAGATCCCGGGATTCTTCGTCGTTTGGCAGATCAATACGGTACAGCAGGTGGGCCCCGTTGCCTGAGTCTGCGATTACCGGATCAGGCCATCCCATACCGGTGAGGTGATCACGAATACGAAATGCCATGGCCTCTGCTGCTTCATGTTCTTCCCTGGACGAAGAGACACCTGATGGTCTGACCGGATCGATATCAATCGGGAGCCAGCGACGGGAGATGATGTCACTATCTCCTGCTGATTTCTCATCTCTTCCAAGCCGTGTCTCAATTCTGTTGGCCCGACGTGCCAGGAGGTCAGGATTTACCGGATTGAGAGTGACATATGCTCCGGCATATTCGCCTCTGTTCTCAAGCAGAGTGACTGCACTTTCAAGCCGGTCATAGTTGTCAAAGAATCCGGATGCTGCCCCTCGCTTCCCGATAAATCTGACCTCTACGGTCTGTCCGGGAGAAAAGAGCAGGTTGCAGGCCGATCTTACTGAATGAGAGTCCCTGCAAAGGTCCGCAGTTTCAGGGATATGAGGCTGCATGTCTTCTCCTCCCTCTCCTTCAGGCATGGATATTATCCACCTGCAATCGAAAGTAAAAAACGTTCAGAAAATTATACTCATACCCTATCCCCGCCTTTCTTCCCTGTCCTGCAAGATCGAGAAGGATTGAGCGGGGTTTTTCAGTTCTTTTCTTTTTCATAAACACACCTGTCCGGGAACCCCCTGGGATCATCAGTTCTCCCCCTTGTCATCGTCGTCCTTGTGTTGTGATAGACGGTTAATGGGGTTTTTTATGATCGCTGATGATTGACTTCCCATTTTCTCAAAGCTTTATATGTTTATAATCTCAATCCCACCCCCCTAAATCCCGGGGTATGCTATCCCCGTTTTCGATTTCAAGTGCTGGTAGCGACATTACTTCTGCTTTCTCGATTTTGGTTGAAGTTTTAAAAGATAGGACTTGAGACACCAGTAGTGATTTTCTGATCTTATTCTGGTACGAAGATTCAATATCACTGAGCGATAAGGGGAGAGGATACTAGATGCGAGGATTCGGTATTGTGTCCCCGGCTCTCAGCCCTGCTTCGCTGTATGATCGGATTGCGCTTTATTGTGGAATCCTGGCTGTTATCATAGGAAGCACAGCTCTTACCGGCTGGGCTGTGAATGCCAGAATCCTTGCTGGTGTCAGGGTTGATTACGTCCCGATGGCACCAAACACCGCACTCCTTGTCATCCTTTTGGGTTGTGCTCTCTGTTTGATATCGCTTTTTCCAATGCATTTCTATTCCCGCCGGGCCGTTGAGATCATCTCCTGTTTTGGGATTTTACTGGCTGGAATAACCCTGCTTGGGATTATCGGGCTCGTGGATTTTCAGATCGACTACCTGTTTTTCCATCCGTCTGACATGCTTGGCTCTGTTCCTGTCGGGAAGATGTCTCCGGTGACTGCTGTCTGTTTCCTGCTTCTTTGCTTCGGGTTTCTTCTTCAAAAAATAAGATTCAGATATGCGGCACTCATCGCAACGGCAGTGTCAGGTGTCAGCGGAATGATGATCATCGGATACTGGTATGATGCACCTCTGCTCTATGGTGGGTCTGTTATCCCTGTTGCATTTCCGACAACTGTGGCTCTTATCATACTTGGAGCCGGGCTTGTTGCCCTCTGTGGCCCCGGTACCTGGCCACTTTCACGGGTATCAGGTGAGTCCACCAGCGCCAGACTCCTTCGAAGCCTGCTACCGGTTACTGTCCTCCTTGTTTTGTTTTTAAACTGGGTTACAATTCTCATCAGTGGAAGATCAGACAGTCTCATTGTTCTCATATCTGCATTATGGGTCATCATTTCTGCAGGGATTGTATACATTGTAGTCTCCAGGCTTTCCAGGGCTATTGGTGGAGCCCTGGATAAGGCAGAGAACGATCGGAAGAGATCAGAAGAACAGTTGCGAGAAAGCCAGGATCTGCTCATCATGGCCCAGGAGATTAGTCACAGTGGTTCCTGGGTGTATTATCCAGATTCAGGAAAGGTATGGCAGTCTGCAGAGGCATCCAGAATTTTTGGATTTCCTCCACAAGTACGTGAGTATTCTCTGGAAGAACTGTGGTCATGTATTACATTTACTGAGCCGGATTTAACAGTTGAGAATTTTCTTGAGAAAATAACTGATGAAACTATTCTGTTTACCATTCAACCGGTTGATGGCTCTCCGTCCGGAATAGTGCATGCCATTGGAAGGCGTGAATATGATTCTGATGGCAATTTCGTGAGGGCTGTTGGTATCATCCAGGATGTCACGAAGCAACAGGAGATATTACGGGAAAATGATCGGTTGATCATAGAACTGAGCACCAATAATGAACAACTCGGAGCAGCGTTTGAAGAACTATCAGGAGCTGAAGAAGAACTCAGATATCAATACAATGCCCTGTCACTCTCTGAAGAAAATCTCAGGCAGACAACAGAATATCTTGAAAACCTCCTGTCCATCGCAAATGTTCCAATAATTGTCTGGGATTCATCGTTTAGGATCACCCGGCTCAACCGTGCTTTCGAGGACCTGATTGGCAGATCCTCAAGCGAAATAGTGGGAAAAGAGATCACGACTTTGTTTCCTGCAGGTGCCCAGGATAGGTCAGAACGGCTTATTCAGACAACCCGGGATGGTGTCAGATGGGAGACTGTCGAACTTGAGATAATCAGAAGTGACGGTACTATCCGGACACTTGTCTGGAACTCGGCAACTCTGTATTCTCCTGATGGGATCACTCCGGTTGCAACCATTGCTCAAGGCCGTGATATAACTGATCAACTGCGGCTTGAGTATGAAAAAGAGCGTGCGGTAACACAGATTCAAAAGAACGTTGCTCAGTTATCTTTTCTCAACGATGAGATTAGAAACCCGCTGACCCTCATTGCCATATCTGCAGAAATGGATGATGAGAAAGCAGTTGGTGTCATCCTGGATCAGGTGATGCGGATTGACCAGATGATCACACAAGTTGACAAACGGTCATGGGAGTCTGAGAAGATCCTTGAGTACCTTCGTAAGCATACGCCGATGGCAATTACCCAATCTGCTGATCAGAAAAATGACTCCACAATTAAGAGCCACATTCCACTTGTCGAAGAGGTTCAGGCAGAACTTTACACTATTCTTGACAGTATTGATGCTATTGTGTATGTTGCAGACATGAAAACCTACGAGATCCTCTTTTTAAACCGTCAGGGGAGGGGAATTTTCGGAGATTATGTTGGGAAGAAATGTTATGAATACATCCAGCATCTTCAAGGTGGTCCATGCCCGTTCTGCACCAACCATCTTTTGGTCGATGAATCAGGACCAACCGGTGTACATCACTGGGAGCTACAAAATACACAAAACGGCAGGTGGTATGACTGTCGCGACCGTGCCATACGATGGACCAACGGAAAACTGGTCAGGCTTGAGATAGCAACTGATATCACTGATCTTAAAGAAGCAGAAGAGAGATTGCGCGAGAATGAGAGCCTGATCAGGAAAAAACTGGACGCTCTTCTCTCACCTGAAGGTGGTATTGATGTTCTGACGCTTTCTGAAATCATAGATATTCCACAAGTTCAGCGGATCATGGATGATTTCCACTCGCTGACCGGCCTCCTCGTAGCTATCCTTGATCTTCAGGGATCGATACTTGTAGCGGCAGGATGGCAGGAAATATGTACACGCTTTCATCGTGTCAATCCGGAAACCTGCAGAAACTGTCTTGAGAGTGATACCATCCTGTCGAAAGGTGTTGCTCCCGGGACGTACAATGCCTACCGGTGTAAAAACAACATGTGGGATATTTCAACCCCGATTGTGGTAGGCGGCGTCCATATTGGTAATCTCTTCCTGGGTCAGTTCTTTTATGATGATGAGGTTGTAAACCTGGATTTCTACAGGGAGCAGGCTATCAGGTATGGGTTTGATGTTGATTCGTATCTTGCAGCCCTTGAGAAGGTCCCCCGGATGAGCAGGGAGAAGATCGACATTGCAATGCATTTTTACACGCGGTTGATCTCGCTCGTCACCCAGGTCAGTTGGAGCAACATTAAACTTGCACGTATCGTTCACGAACGTGATCTCCTCCTTGCGTCTGTTAAAGAGAATGAAGAGAAGTACAGGCATCTGATTGAGCATGCTAATGATGGCATTGCGGTAACACAACAAGACAGACTACAACTGGTTAATACCCGATTGGAAGAGATAACAGGGTATCAGAAGAGTGATCTTCTCTCCCTCCCCTTTGTCACGTTTATTCACCCTGATGACCAGGCAACGGTATCCGAACGATATATGAAGCGGCTTGTAGGTATGGACGTCCCTTCCCGGTATACGTTCAGGCTGATCAGACCAGATGGGGCTGTTGTCTGGATTGAAGTGAGTGCGGTGATTGTTGACTGGGAAGGAAGACCTGCGACACTGAATTTTATTACTGATATTACAGAGCGGAAACTTGCAGAAGATGCTCTTCGTATCAGTGAAGGCCGGCTCTCCACACTTGTCCAGACACTTCCTGATCTGGTCTGGCTTAAAGATCCTAATGGGGTGTTTATCGCATGTAACCACATGTTTGAGCGATTTTTTGGTGCTAAAGAAGCCGAAATCATTGGAAAAACAGATTATGATTTCCTAACCCCTGATCTCGCAGAGTTTTTCCTTTCCTATGATCGTAAGGTGCTGGAAACCGGTATTCCTGGTAGAAATGAGGAGTGGATCACCTTTGCCGATGATGGGCATCGGGCACTCCTGGATACAATAAAGACGCCGATGTATGACTCCGAAGGTACTCTTATCGGGGTGCTTGGGATCGGCCGTGACATAACATCACGCAGAGAAGCAGAAGAGGGGTTGATTGCTGCCCAGGAACGGCTCAAAGAAGCTCATCGTCTTGCCCATTTTGGTACCTGGGATTGGATCATTGAACCTGAAACCATAACCTGGTCAGAAGAGATCTACATGATTGCAGGCTTGGATCAAAACCGGCCAGCTCCCGGTTCTGCTGAAATGCGACGTATATTCTCCCCCTCGAGTTGGGAACGGTTGATTACGTTATTTGCTCACTCTCTCTCTACAGGTGAATCTTTTACTATTGAACTTGAGATGGTCAGACCGGATGGAAGTACCTGCTGGGTTCAGGGGTTCGGAGGTGTTAAAAAGGAAGAGAATGGGAAGATCATCGGTTTGCATGGGACACTGCAGGATATTCAAGAACTCAAACAGGCAGAAGCAGCCCTCTATGAAGCAAACCATAAGTTACATCTGCTCACCAGCCTGACACGCCATGATATCCTGAATCAGGTGTCAGCACTGGAAATGTTCCTTGATTTGGCATCAGAGTCTTCAGACCCACTCAAGACAAGGGAGTATATTAAAAATTGTATTACGGCCACTGAGCAGATCGAGCGAACAATCGGGTTCACCCGTGAGTATGAGCGGTTTGGCGTTGTATCCAGTGGATGGCAGAGAATCAGGGTCATCATCAGTTCTGCGATGGCAGAGATCACTCTTGAGAGTATATGTGTGCAGAACGAAATTCCTGAAACTCTTGAGGTATATGCCGATCCCATCCTCCGGAAAGTCTTTACTACCCTCATTGAAAATGCAGTCAGGCATGGGGAGAAGATAACGTATATCCGGTTTTCAGTCTCTGAAACAGTTGATAGCCGTGTTATCATCTGCGAAGATGATGGTGTCGGAGTGCCTGATGGAGAGAAAAAACTTATATTCGAACATGGATTTGGGAAGAATACCGGAATCGGACTATTTCTCGTGCGGGAGATCCTCTCTATCACTGGGCTTATGATTAAAGAGACCGGTGTTCCGGGAGAAGGGGCACGGTTTGAGATCCTGGTGCCTGCAGGAAAATTCAGACAGACCTGACAATTCTGGTTTTGTATCAGTCCGGTGATGTAGGTTTTTATCAGAGAAGATTTGTCCTTGATTTGCATCCCGGATATCTATAAAAAAAGTATTGGATAGATTACTGTTGGGTTTACTTTTCTGTTCTCTCTGAACCTGCTTCTTTCTCATCACAGGTCTGGTATCTTCCAACTCCGACGACATACTGATTGCCGTCACTTCCCTTTACCATCTGGTAGTAACTCATCTTCTGATAGAGTCCCAGTGAGTCAGGATTCGAGTAGATATATGATACCCATCCGGTGCCGTTCTTTTCTGCACCTTTCACGATCTCATCACGGAACGGATACCCAAAAACATCAGTTGTTCCTGCAAGATTTTTTCCTAAATTAGCAGAATTTACTGCGTTTGCCACGAGATTCACTGATGTATCAAACACGAATACATAAAGATCAGGGTCAGTCGGACTGCGGTACGGGCTTTTTCCTGCATTAATTGATGTGATAGTGCCCGGTGCATCGGCAGCGATGTCTGTTGCAGTCATATTGACAAGGTTAATCACCTGATCTTGAGGTGTTGATTTTTCTGTACATCTGACTGGCAGGTAATCTGCAATAGTGCGTTCGTACTTTGTCACACCTGCCTCTGTCCGGTTCCGCTTGAAATCCTGCAGGGTGTTGTTTACCGCATTTACAAATTCAACCGGTGTTTCCGGGTTGAATGCAAGGTAGTATCTGCTTGTTCCAAGTACCTGTCTCTCTCCGATTTGTACCGGGTCTGTGGCATATTTCATAATGGCATGCTGACCCGCGAGTTCATCATATGCCCATCCGTATGCAGATCCGTTCTCGATCATCATAACCGCCTCTTTTGCCTGAGGCACTTCTATGATATTTTTCTCATCTGCCCCGGCTTTGATGGCATATGCCTTTCCGCAATCATCGGTTAGTACTACGATCTTCTGGGAACCTAACCCGAGGTCAGAGCGGTTGGTATCTGTCCGGGTAAAGAGAACCTGTGAGTTTTCCATAACCGGGCCTGCCCAGAGAAAGAGATCCTCACGTTCCGGGAGCCTGTCAGTTGAGAAGAGGATGGTATTGGGAGTGGTTCTTGCCAGGTTGTATGCTTCACTCCAGGGTAGAACACTGAATGATTCACGTGTTAAGTTACTTCCGAGCTGGTGCAAAGCAGCCTCTGTCAGATCAACAGAGATTCCTTTCAGTGTTCCGTTATCAAGATAATTAAGGGGTGCATAATCTTCTGTGACAACTTTGAGATCATCAGTCTGAAAGTCATGAATTGGTGCAGCCAGTGATACTGCGGGAATAAGCATGAAAACCAGGATAATGAATACTGGAATTTTTGTCTTGGTATACGTCATCATCACTATGTCATGTTAATTTACACAGAAATGGAAAAATACTTCTCTCCTTGGTTTCACTGGATCATGATCAGCGTAACACATGGTATGGATCTGACTATTTGAATTTGTATCTGTTCTCTTCCGCTTTCATGAGTTTAATTTTGAAAATATCGAATATTCATGGAAATTAATCTTAATAATCAAGAAGCCTCATATACAAGAAGTTCAAATCTATGTAATTGGTTCATATGAATCAGAATGTTTTAAAAATCTCGGTAATTTTAATTTCATGCCTCCTGCTTGCTGGGTTCGCTGCGGCGAGTAACACGACCGATTCAAAGAGTGATGTAAAGGATGTATCAGCTCTTGCAAAGCCGAATATCACTGCAATCAACCCAACATCTGGCAAGGTCGGAGAAACTGTTGATTTCACCATCACCGGAGCCAACTTCTCAAAGAGTTCAAAGGTTTACCTTGAAAACGAGTCAAACAGAGAAGCCAAGAACATCAATGCAAAGGATGTGACCTCTAACTCTACTACAACCCTCACCGGTTCATTTGACATTCCATCCGGTACCGATACCGGTTCCTGGATTGTAAATGTCAAGGACAATGGTCAGACCAGCGCATCAAAAGTCAAGTTTACTATCAACAAGTAAAAAGAAGTAATTTTACTTCTTTTTATCCTGATAGAGTTTAAGGTGCGTCAATATCTCATTAGATAAATACCTGCATGAAATATCTGGTATGCAGTTCTCTACAGATCAGAGATTTATCCTCAACCTGTCAATAGTCGGCTTTTTTGCTATCTTCTCGACAACAATCTCAAAGAATCCTGTTCTTCCCCTCTACGCCTCATCATTAGGTGCAAACGAAGCCCTCATTGGATTGATTTCAGCAGTTTCACCTTTTGCCGGTATCCTCCTGAGTTTTCCTGTAGGAGTTCTCTCTGATCATCTTGGAAAAAAGCGGCTTCTTATGCTTGCAGGAGGAGTTTTCCTAACTGCACCTCTTCTTTACCTCCTGGTAACTGATCCCATTCTATTGATTCCTGTACGGTTTTTTCATGGTATGGCAACAGCCATCCTCGGGCCTGTTGTATCTGCCCTTATTGCAGAACGATTTTCAGTAACAAGAGGTGAACGAATCGGTCAGTACTCATCAGCAACGCTCTATGGCCGGACCCTTGCTCCCCTTGTTGGTGGAGCATTGATCTCACTCTTTGTTATCGTACCTGGTGTTTTCAGGTACCAGAGTGTGTACCTTGCCGCTTTCTTTTCCGGGCTTCTTGTCTTCCTTCTTCTTCTCAAAATCCCTGATGAACCAAAGGGTGCCCTTAAGACAATTTCCCCGGCTGTATTCAAAGAGAGCCTGGTGGCTTTCAGGGCTGATCGCAGGTTGCTTGCAACTGCCACGGTTGATATGGGGACCTACTTTGTATTCGGGGTGTTTGAAACTTTTTTCCCGGTATACCTCATCGGGATTGGTGTTGAGGCTTATCTCATAGGAATAATTTTTGCTGTCCAGGTGCTTTCGATTGCCATAACCAAACCCTTCTTTGGCAGAATTGCAGATCAGAAGGACCCCAGGTACCAGATCGGTGCTGGTGTATTTCTGCTTGGAATTTCTGTCTCACTCATAGCAGTCTCATCATCTCTGGTTCTGATGATCGTCATTAGCCTTGTTTCTGGTATCGGTATATCGCTTTCAACAGTGGCAACGACAAAGTATGTTGCAGATCTTGCAAAAAAAGAGCAGATTGGGGCGTCAATGGGTGCCCTATCCTCGGTTATGGATATTGGTCACTCAGCAGGTCCGCTGGTTGCAGGTCTTCTTATCACCATATTTGGATTCGGGGCAGGATTCTTCTCATGTTTCCTTCTCAGCATGGTGATCATCATATACTTCGGGTTTGCAACCCGGTTGATACACTGAGATCTGATCAACCAGAATTATCAAAGTTTGCTGATTTTTGAAATTCAATCCTGATATCCTCTTTTCCAGGTTCCATCACGCTTTCGACAACACCACCGGCATAGGCTATCTCCCTGATTGTTGAACCCGGGAGCGGAAGTTCTGATTCAAGGTTTGGTCCCACCGGGGTCAGGATCATATGAATTCCGTTCTTTTCACCTGTCAGTGTAATATTCAGAGATTTGGCGTTGATACATTCAAGATATTCGATGAGAGCGATAAATGAGTCATACAACCGTTCTCTGTCTGCCAGGATTGTAATTGCATCTTCATCGACTTCGTAGTTTTCTGTGGAAATGTGATATGGAAGATGATGGGCATAGGGATGATGAGCAATTCTTTTTACTATTGCCTGGCGGTATGCCTCTTCATCATCCGCAATTGTAATGAGTTCCTCATCACTCACTCCGGACTGTTCTCCTGCAAAGACCTCATGAATCATGGATATCAGCATGACAGGTTCGTCTTTACCGTCCGGGATGATGCCCTGGATAGTTGAGAGAAAATCTGAGAGGATTCTTCTTGCCCGTCTGAGAAGGGATCTGTCAATAACTGATTCCAGTGATTCGGCAGGAAATGCCTTTTCTATCTGTTCAAATACCTGCAGGGCTTTGTGGACTACCTCGGGTTTAATCTTTTTTCCCGCCTTGAATTCCTCATAGAACCGGTTGAAATCCAGAAGAAATTGATCCACCTGTTCATCGCTGAATAGGACACATATATCTGCCGCCTCCTGTTCCATCTCAATATTTTCAAGACGAAAGCATAGTGACATCATACGGCCTGCAATGATCGGAAAGAGTCGGTGAGCTTCATCGATAAGATCAAGCCCGTGCCAGAGTGAGAGGTTCAGCCTTTTAACGTTGTACTCTGAAATGTCAGGCATCACACTGATCTCTTTTTCCATGCGGCTGACCATCGCCATGGCACCTGAATAATCAAACGTTCTCCCATGGCCCGGGCAGCAGATTGTGTCTTCTGTCAGAAGATGATCCCTGATATTGTAGATAGAATCGAGCAGGTCGCTTTTATTCCAGCCAGCCCTTCCTGCGATTCCCGGATTGGTGGCAAACGGGATATCACCGACATGAAGCAGCGTCCCTATACTGATGGACATACTCTCCTGGCTGTGACCCGGAGTGTTCCAGAAGGTTATGTAATCCCCATCTTCAAGCAACATAGACTGGCCATACAGTGTCCGGCCGTTAGTAGAGACCTGGTGAGAATTGAGGATAATTTCTCCAAATCCTTCAATGTTAACGATCTTTTTTATCTCTGCTGCCTTGTCTTCTGGTGTCAGGAGGTGAAGGGCCACATGTACTGGTGACTGGGGCAGACCAACGATATCTGATCCCGTCCAGTGTGCGTCACCGGCCTCAAGTTGCTCTGCACCCCAGTGCTCTGCTGCAATGATAGTCCTGCCAATTCTGCGCAGCTGGCGATCAACCAGCCCGAAGTACATATGATCCACATGGATATGCCCTGCAATCAGAATGATCCGATGATTTTGGTCTGAAACTTCTTTAGAAAGAATCTCTCTGACTTTCTCCATCTGATCCGTGATAGCTCCCGGATCGATGACCAGTAAATGCCTGCCGCTTCTGATAATGTAGGTATTTGAACCGGTAATCGAGGGTTTTCTGATAAACGGATAGACCCATGCACTTCGTGTCTTTGGTATCTGCTGCCAGACCTCATTCTCGAGTTGCATCACGCGGTTATTCTCTACTGGCATTCTTGGTACTAGTTTTTGTGTTCTATCATAATACTCATTTTTCCGGTGTATGATGAACTCCTTCTTTCTGCCTTCTGCCAAATAGTGAAATAGCTATCACACCTTCATTCTTATTACGTATGAGTGAACTGCTCGATGTCACAACCCGGAACATTGAGGATGTTACTATTGTTGATGTATCCGGAAGAATGGATGCAGCCACATCTCGTGATGTGGAATCTGTATTGAACTCCCTGATTGATGGGGGTTCCCGTAAACTAGTCTTTAACGGGCAGCATCTCTCCTATATCAGCAGTTCCGGTCTGAGGGTAATACTCGCCTCATTGAAACGTCTCCGGCAGGACGGTGGGGAGATGATTTTAGCCTCGCTCCAGGCCGCTCCTTTGGAGGTAATAAAGATGACCGGGTTTGATCGGATTTTTACCATCTGTGAGACTCCTGAACAGGCGATCAGCCGTATAACCAGTTGATGCCGGATGTATCTGGGCATTCTCTGGTTAATCATCAGGTGATATTGTGATCTGCGAATCTGAAGGGATTGTAGTTCCAGCAACGATTGATGCTATTGAAGTGGTGGCTCAGTACCTTGAGGAATGTCTTGAGCAGGCAGATGTTCCCCTGATGGATATGACGAGGATTCAACTTGCAGTTGAGGAGGCTGTCACGAATGTTGTTACTCACGGATATGAAAATCCGGGTGGTAATGTCTCTGTCAGGTGTGTTTCATCCCCTGAACTTGTCACGATCACGATAACAGATACCGGACCTGCTTTTGATCCAACGAAAATACCTCCTGCTGATGTGACTGCTGATCTGGATCACAGAAATATCGGAGGTCTTGGGGTTCACCTGATCAGATCAGTGATGGACGAGATTACATATAACCGCGAGATGGATGAAAACCATCTGACACTGGTTAAACGGCTCGGTTAAAAATTTTTATATTAATGAGATATCTGCCAACTGTCTTGAAAAGTCGCTGATATTTGTTGCAATAATATTTTGTTCAGATATTGTATACAAAATATCATCCATCATAATTGATCTCCTGACAACAGAACCCGAGTTGGGAGAATTTGCAGGTTCGATTTTATGCTGGGTGACTCTTCCCTTTGCGATAAATCCTTTTGCCAGATCAATGCCGTACACATATGTCCCCTGCCAGATGGAAGGAGTCTGTGATCCGGTGTATTGTGTCCCGGCGGCCGGGAAATTGGTCTGTTCTTTCATGGGAATAGCCATTACATTCTTTTCTTTATCCAGAAGAAATGCATGATGATCATGGAGGATCTCAGAATCCGACCCCTTGTCTCCCAGAATTATATGATCTATTTCTTGCGGGTTTGTAAGATTTGATACATCAAATAGTGCAATTTTTATCCCGGTTGCTGATACTCCCCCATGATTTTCGGTTGTGTTTTTTCCTATGCCAATCAGATGGGTGTCATCATATGGGTGGAGGTACTCTGAGTACCCTGGAATCTTCAATTCTCCCAGAACTCCCGGTTTCTTTGGATTTGAGAGATCTATTACAAAGAGTGGATCCATGGTCCTGAATGTCACCAGGTAGAGAAGATCACCCATAAACCGGGCAGAATAGATCTTTTCACCTGCTGCCAGATCATCCAGGCTCCCGATAACTGTCAGATCAGGATCCAGCACGTATACCCCATTTGATCTTCCGTTCGTTGCTCCACTCTGATCACGTGTTGTAGCAACACGAAGATTTCCTCCCTGCTCATCAAGTGAAAACTGGTTAAGCAGGTACCCGGGAAAAGTGCCGGTTGCTTTATAGGATATATCCCCTTCCTTTATTGAGAACCGGTGTACTACTGATTCCTGTCCGTTTATCTTGGTTTCTGGATTTGTCAGGATATTCTTGTAAGCAATGTATACATTATCTGGTGAAACATACAGGGTGCTGTCTTTTCCTAGAAGAAATGATTCTCCCTTTGGTTGCGCTTCATTTAGTAGATTGAAAGATGATAGCGAATAAAATGCATAATTTGCCGGAGGTTGGGGAGGAGCCCAGATATTTCGTATACTCACTTCCTTTTTCCCCTCAAACAGGGATGGCATATGATAATCTCCGGAACTTCTGCTTTCCTGGTTTAGTACATAGATATCATTACCGATCATCCGTGCATTCTGATATTTTCCCGGGATTGTAATATCTCGAAGCAATAATGGATGGGCATGATCGGATATGGAATATATCAGTGCATGAGTCTGATATTCAGAAGTTGGTACCGGAGCAACTGAACCTGATGGTTTTATCCATCCCTGTCCGGGCTTACCGGTAAAAACTACGAGCCGATCTCCGTTAAGAAAGATATCAGATACATCCCCTTCCATGGGTGTTTGTGAGAGTATCGTTGCATGTTCAGGTGGATATGCGTCAATTATTTTCAGAGAATTTTTATGAATAATGTAGATGTATTTCCCATCATTTTTTACAAAATCGGGTTCATCTACTCCTTTTACCTGGATATTTGTCGTGGAGTATGTAGATGCAGGGTTTTGTATGGATGTATCTGGGGCACTTGTAGATGCAAATTCTAAAGAAAAAACCTGATTTTCAGGCATCTGGTTCGGAAACCCTCTCTGAAAACTTTGTATGCCTCCCGCGTTTTGAGGTTCAGCATTATGGATCCCTGCAGTATCCTTTTTGATAGATCCTCCATTTGTGAGAAGAGAACTCCCTGGTGTGAACGGAGTACTATTCAGGGTTTGTCTGGTGTTTTGCACCGTACTCTGGTTGGATATATACTGTTCAAGTTCATCTGCCGAACTGAGTTTATGTAATGCTATTGAATTATCCAGGAGATCTCCTAAAACCGGAAGAACTCCTGTTGTAAGCATGAGAAGGAATACTATTATAAAAAAATATGGTGGTCGTGACAGATTCATCCAGATTCCTCTAATGGTATCATATGAAAAGATGTGTTAATTAGTTGTCTGTGATTCTACCTTATCGACACCATTTATGTTTTTTGGTCTGTCACAATTTTAGAGAGGGTGATGCACTCAAGTACATAGGTTTATCAGTTTTTTTTGTTTTTCCTGAATCTGAAACCAGAGAGAATTCTTAATATCAGTTCCTCTCTGTTATACAAGGTTTACAAAAAAGGTTTGTAGCATTGGATAAGATTATCACATTAGCTGACCGAAAACGGGGTGAATGTGTGAACCAGGATCTGAAGGTAAGATGGGTACAACCAGGTAGGGAATTGAGATGGCCCCTCAATATTTTTTTTAATCTTCCGTTTTGGTCTCATGTTACCATGAGATTCATGCTATTCCTTCTATTCATCGGAATAACTCAAATCACTGTAGTTCTTGGAGATTCTGTGGCTCCGATAACCCTGGTGCAATCCGAAATTGGCAGTATTCTTACTGACTCTCATGGAAAAACCCTCTATGTATTTGCAAATGATATTCCTGGTAGTAACACCAGTGCCTGTAGTGGGAGTGGCTGTACCGGCGTATGGCCTCCCTACTTTGCAGATCTATCAGGTATATCCCGATTGTCTGATCCTCTTCATTCAGAGGATTTTTCAACATTTGTTCGTACTGATGGGAAAAACCAGACAACGTTTCATGGATGGCCCTTGTATTCGTATTCAGGGGATATAAATCCGGGAGATGTAACCGGACAGGCATATAACAATTCATGGTATGTGATGGGAGTGTCTGGGATGATTTCTACAGTGCCTCCGGTGGTGACTGTGCCGCCCACTCCCATTCCTCCTCCCACTACTGTTCAGACATCTGTTTCTACTCCGGTTCCCACAAAACCTCCTGGTTCTGAGTGGTATACTCTCACCTTCCAGAATGGAGGAATGTCTCTTCAGGCAGAATCACCTGGATATTCAATAATTGATGGAAACCAGTCTGTGATGGATGAAAAAAATAATATGTCGATACATGGCAAAAACGCAGGAATTTTTCTTGCAGGATTTGGCATGGTGATTATTCAGAATATTACTTTTCAAACAGCAGGCAGATCAGAGGTCAGGATAGATCCCGGTTCCGGGTACACCATTACCATAACCAACAAGTCTCCTTATGTTGTTCCAACATCAAAAGATGGACCTGTTCATGGTGATCCGATCTCAATCATGATACCTTCTACAGGTATGCGGGATGATGACGGATTAAATACCCGGATACACGTGAATAAGGGAGGTATGTATGCAGTCAATCTCTCCTTTCAACCCCGTGGGCCGGGAGGATATCATCTGAACCTGACAGATGCCAACGGTTCTGTCCTGTATGATATTTCTGACTGGGAAACTCTTCCTGAAGGAGTCAGGTTTGATAACGAATCCCAAACATTATTTTTCAAGGATGGTGTCTTGCCGAATGTATCTGTTACCTATTCACTCAACAGTATCCTGACCATATCCGGGATTTCACCATCTTCAGCGATGAATACCAATGATCTCAGGTTTGATCTAGAAGGATCCAGATTCCAAACCGGAACCCGGGTTTACCTCATAAAGGATGGTGAATACACACAATCTGCCAGGGATATATCTGTCATATCCCCGCAAACCATTCAATGCACTCTCCCGATCAACAAATTATCTCCTGGTGTGTGGCAGGTAATGGTCCGGAATCCTGATGGGAGTACAGCAGTTCTTCCAGGCGGCCTGGCTATTACCTCCCCTGTATCTCTTCCGTTTTTCCCGGATATTTCAATATCTTTCCCCCATGCAAGCAGTATGTCCCTCTTTGATCAAATTGGGCACTATTTACATAATCAAACCGATTTTATTGTGAATGCGACCAGTAAGGCTGATTTTGGGATTACTCACATCACGGATTTTTCTTCTATTACCTTTCACTATAATCCTGCCAGTACTGATACTCCTCCCCTGTCAGGGTGGAAATTCAGATCAGATCTCCAGGGTACTGGAGTATATGATGATGGAGGGAACCGTCCTGGTAAGGATCGGGTCTGGATGTTCAAAACCGGGGGAGAAGTCGTGTCCAGTCCGGTTATAGTCCAAAATGTTGTGTACATCGGAAGTACTGACTCCTTTTTGTATGCCCTTGATGCATCAGATGGTCATGAATTCTGGAAATTTCAGACAGATGGGGCTGTTTACTCAAGTCCGGCTGTTGTGAATAATTGTATATTTTTCGGAAGTGCTGACAACAGGTTGTACTGTCTCGATGCTACAAACGGGAAGGAAAAATGGCGGGTTCAAACCGGGGGGATTGTTAGTTCAAGTCCTACGGTGATCGATAATGTCGTGTATGTAGGAAGTGAGGACAACAATTTATACGCGTTTGATGCATTGGATGGTCAAGAAATCTGGAGACATGAAATTCAAGGTCCAACCAGTCCTGTTATAGCACACAATATGATTTATATCGGAAGTATAGATGGCAGGATTTATGCCCTCAATGCAACTGACGGCGAAGAGATCTGGCATATGCAGACCGGTGATCTGATTCGTTCCAGTCCGGCAATCGGGTACGGATTGGTGTACATAGGAAGTTTTGACAATAAGGTCCATGCAATCGATGCCATAACCGGTATTGAGAGATGGACATTTCACACCGGAAATAATATCTGGTCTAGTCCGGCTGTTGCAAATGGTCTGGTGTATATCGGGAGTGATGATACCTGGATATATGCGATTGATGCCATTTCCGGAACCCGAAAGTGGATGTTTGAGACTGGAAAGGAGGTCAGGTCCAGTCCGGTAGTTGCACAGGGAATAGTGTATGTCGGAGGGTATGACTCCTATATATACGCGATTAATGCATTAACCGGTGGCCGTGAAAAATGGATGAGTCCGACAGGGGGATCAATGCGTTCAAGCCCTGCTGTGGTGAATGGAATGTTGTACGTCGGAAATAATGATTCCAATGTATACGCATTTGGAAATTCCCGAACACTCCGTGTTCAGATCCCTAAATCCCGGTAATTGGTGGGCTTCTCAAGGGAAAAATAATAATTCTATGGGAAACTCAAAAATAACTACTTTTCTTAATTTTATGTTTTCTTTTCTTTTCTGGTGCGGTACCGGTCTGATGCCCTGTCATCTGTGTTATTTGAGGCCTGTTTCCGTGAACTCCAGGTTTTAAGTGGCGTCCGCTCCTCGGTGGATGGTTTCATCTTTCCTAACTGACCGGTTGATGTCCGTCGATCGCGTCTCTCAAATCCTGTTCCATCTCTCCGCTCCCTGCGTTCGGGTAGATGTTCTATCTCTGATACCCGGGGAAGAGGAATGCCCATCTCTTTTGCAAGTTCACGCATCTTTGGTGGTGGCGATTTCCAGCGCCACATCCCACACCGGTTATATTCAATAGGGAGCCCGTGGTCTAGAGCCCACTTGTCAAGGAATGCATCCCACCGGTCAGAGAGTTCGGGATGAGTCTCCCGCAATATTTCGTACTCAGCCTCCAGCATGGCAGGACAAAGCCAGCACCCAATCCGCTCGATTCCCATATCATAGAGCGGGTTGTATGGTATGTTTCTCCATTTCAGATAGAGAAAGACCTCAAATGCCCTCCAGGATCGTATCGGTGAGCAGTTTGTCTGGTTTGGGTTGTGCGGATTATTACTGAGCAGATCAAGTTCTGCCCTGTTGAATGACTCGTACCACCTGTTTCCCTGTATAGTCAGGACCGGACCGAGGGTATCCATCCATCGCCTTACTGGTGCCATCTTCACAACCTTACAGCACCATCTGTTGTCTTTTCCCGGTGGCCCAATCTTCTCAACACCGGTCCAGAAGTCTCCTCCGTCCAGTTTTATCTGAACCTGCTGCTGGTCGATGAATGCATAGGTCTCGGGGAATTCAAGGTGGGTGTCAACAAAGTAGGCCTCCTCTACACCTGCTTTTCTGGCCAGGGCGAGGGCTACCGTGCTGTCCTTTCCGCCAGAAAAAGAGACGTTGACATGCTTGAAGTTCTTCATCTCCGCCTTGATAGATCGGACAGCAGAGCGTTCAAGATCCTTGAGCCTGTCATAGTTACGCCTGATAACCTCCCCCCAGTCCGAATCAGTCACCTCACAGGGGTCCACTTTGACGAGCTCCTTGATCCTGACCGAGCCGTCAGTAAGAATGCCGGTACCGTACCTGTTCCCGTACCTGACGATAACTGATCCATCAGCCTCGGTTGTATTGACACTGACCTTCTTTCCGCCGATACGTCTGGACTTTCCGTCTTCATCGTCTCCGCTTCCCGGTGGGATCTCGATGATTCCCTTCTCTGCAAACGGAACGATGAAGGGCAGTGCTTCAGGAAGAAGGGTGAGTTCGTGTATGCGGGTGGCAGGATTAAAGGCTATCCAGCCAAAACGTCCACCATTTGCGATAAGCATTTCATAGCGATCAAGCCCTCCGGTTTTGTTGAGGAGGATGACGTTCGGGACCGGGATCTGGCCGAATCGTTCACGGAGGAGCCGGGTGATCAGTTCCTGATCTGCATGTAAAGCTGGTCGAAGGTCATATGGTTTATTGAGTGGTATGGCTTCGCCAGATGCACCACATCCGCAGGTTCTCCCGATAAGGGGAACATTGCAGGTTTTGCACCAGTATAATGTATTTTTAACAGCCGGCTCCTGTTGCACAGATATATATGCTGCCCGAAAGGAGATAATAGTCGAGGATACCTACCTAGCCCCTTAAACCCTGAAAATTATTCAAGAGTATCTGGATACCAAAAACAAGTATTTTCTCTATGAATTGTTGCAAAAAAATATAGCGACCTCTCAAACAGTCTCTTCATGTATCTCTTGTTTTTTCAAAGGTGAAAACCGGTTAGGATCTGTATTCACATCAATGATGACCGGTTTGTTCAGTTGCATTGCCCATCTGACTGCCCTTCCAAGGTCATCAGGCTCGAACACGTGCTTTCCTTCTCCGCCACATGCCTTGGCATACATGGCAAAGTCAGGATTTTTCAGATCAGTTGCAAAGTTTTCGTAATTCTCGACCTTCTGTTCGACCCTGATCATCCCGAGCTGATGGTTATTCAGGACGACGACAACCATTGGCAGGTTATACTTTACAGCAGTGACGAAATCTGCCATCGCCATTGCAAACCCGCCATCACCGGTGATACAGAAGACCTGGCTTTCAGGATACGCCAGTTTGGCTGCGATGGCTCCGGGAAGACCAAAGCCCATGGTTGCAAGGTATCCTGACATTGCAAACCGCTGTTTCTTCATCTTGAAATTCCTGCCAAACCACCAGGCATTCTCCCCGATATCAATCGAGATTAGGGCATCATCTGGAATAACCTCTGAAAGTACTTTCATGATGTAAGGTGGCCGGATTGGTTTTGCATTCGGGTCTGCCTCTTTCTCCAGTTGTGCATCCCAGGATTCTACAATCTCCTTCACTCTTCTCGGTGAGTTTGGCCTGCCACGCTGTCTGACTATCGGGATAAGCCGCGAAAGCACCTCACCCACATCACCGTAAACCGGTAATGTCTTATCGCCCTTTCCGAGCATGAGCGGTTCCCTGTCTATCTGCAGTATCTGTACCTGTTCAGGAACCATGGTCTTCTTTGAGAATCCTACGCCGAGAGTTATGAGAAGGTCTGCCTGTTCTACCAGTTCACGGGCCTGTGGTGAGCCGACTGATCCAAGTATACCAACATACTGCGGGTGTCCGTCAGGCAGGATACCTTTTGCCCTGAATGTTGAGAGGATGGGGGCATCAATTGCTTTTGAGAATGAAGAAAGGATATCTGCGTAGGAGAATGCCCCCCATCCGGCCAGGATCACCGGGTTTTCTGCCATATCGAGCATCGCTGCAGCCCGGGAGAGGGTGTCTGAGTCAGGTACAATTTTCAGGGATGGAATAGATCCCTGAAGTGAGTAGACCTTTCCATCTAGTTGCTGTTTCTGAACATCATTTGGGACAGATATCTGCGCGACTCCTGACCTGACGATGGCATGCTGAAGGGCGAGGATCAGGATCTTTTGTGTCATCTTCCGGTCATAGATGGTGTTATTATATACTGTAATTGGCCTGAAAAATGCATCCTGATCGATCTCCTGAAATCCTCCTGGTCCTGCATATTGCATAGATACCTGCCCGTTCAGGGATAGAACCGGAGTTTTGTCCTCTTTGGCATCGTACAGCCCGGTTGCAAGATTCGTAGCACCTGGTCCTGCGATAGTAACACAGACAGCTATCTTTCCCGTGAACTTGTGATATGCTGATGCCGCGAGTGCCGCGTTCTCTTCGTGGCGGAATAGTGTAAACCTTGCATCTTTGTTCTTCCTGATAGCCTCAATGATGCCGAGTGAACTGGTTCCCGGGATTCCAAAGAACTCGTGAATTCCGAACGATGTTAACTGACGTATCAGCACATCCGAAACTGTAGTCTTCTTATCACCTTTTGTTTCACTCACCTTTTCTTCCTCAATCCGGGCAAAAGAACTCTTTCCAGCATTGCATATCGGGCATTTCCAGTCCTCCGGAAGATCCTCAAACCGCGTTCCCGGGGCTGTGTGGGTTTGCTCTTCTCCTGTTTCTTCGCGGTAGATATATGAACAGATGGCACAGCGCCAGGAATGATACGGTTCTTTCTTTCGTGCCCGTGTAATAGGTTTCAGAGGGTCAGGAAGGTTTTGAGGCATTGTTATACAATTGATGCGATCTTTCATCTCAAAAAGAGCTCGACGAGTCAGCAGACCTGATTTGGATCCAGCTTGCTGGATACTCTGAAGTGTAATCAGGTAAAAATGAGAATCA
This sequence comes from Methanospirillum lacunae, assembly GCF_003173355.1. Classification (NCBI taxonomy): domain Archaea; kingdom Methanobacteriati; phylum Methanobacteriota; class Methanomicrobia; order Methanomicrobiales; family Methanospirillaceae; genus Methanospirillum; species Methanospirillum lacunae. Next base: position 465,005 of record NZ_QGMY01000008.1, read on the forward strand.
TGGCAGTCGATCCTTCAAGTGTCTTCTTCAAGGATAAAGTAGTCTGCTCTGAATGCAAAAGACCGCTTATGGGGGAGGTCCTGATTGCATTTGGTGACAAGACTCTGTGTCCTGAGTGTTTTCAAAAACTAAACGGTGGTGGTAGAGGCTAAAGAATTTCAGGGTTATGAAAGTTTGACCCGTTGTGCCATCTCCATCCCACAGATGACCAGCAGAGTCTCACCAAACTGCGTGTTCATTTCTGGATCTCCGGTGTCGATATACAGAACCGGAGTATGCTGTAATTTAGCAGGAGTAGCAACCACGATCAATGCACCTGTACCGGTTTTTTTAAGGACTCTCCTGCTAATCTGCTGGTTCCCCCGCCCTAAAACGAAACCTTGTGCTCCGATAGGGCTCAGAATTATTCTGACATTCTCATACTGATCGACAAGCCTGAGGATCGCCTCTTCATTGAGATCTTGTGCCACAAGGGTTCCCTGATATACGGCGTCAACGCCAAGCAGGGTTGAATTGAGACCGAGCCTGTTTGCGATAGCCCCGGTTGTTGAACCTGCACCAAGGAGGTAGAGTGTATCAGGTCGCATGATGCCTGTAATAAACCTGGCAATATCATCCTGCATACGGGTTTCATCGCCGAATGAGACCTCCTTGCAGGACTGACATAAACCAGAAATATATGGCATGGACGCAATCCCGAAAAGACGGGTGGTGAGAATACCAGCACGATACTGTTCTTCATCTACATCCATGACCTCGGCTTCAGTCAGACTTGCCTCGTCAAGTTTGTTGAGTACTTCTGCTCCTGTTTCTGGAGTTGTGGAAAAGACACCTGAGTAAATCTTTACTCCTGCCGGGATACCAAGGATTGGAATATCTTTTCCGGTTACTGAAAATACATCCCGTGCTGTCCCGTCACCGCCACAGAAGACAATCAATCTGACACCTTCTCTGACCATGAGTTCACATGCTGCTCTAGTATCTTCTGCCCCAGTTTCCGGAGATGACGGAGTAAATATAACCTGAGACGAGGAAATTCCTGCGTCCCGGAGCTCATTCTCTCCCATGTCTCCGGCAGCCGTCAGAAAATAGAATCCGTGTGGGTTAAGCCCGGAGAGGAACTTGACAGCCCGGGACGGGGAGAGTGGTTCTGCCCCGAGAGAGCGTGCTGCCTTTACACACCCGTCTGTACCTTTCAGTCCGACTGCCCCTCCCATCCCCGCATACGGGTTTACTACAAACCCGATTCTATTCATGCAACGTGTGGAAGATTCTTGAGCGATTCTGCGATGAGATCTGCCGGATATTCGTAATCCGGGAGTGTTCCTGCAAAGTATGCCTCATAACTGGAGAGATCAAAGTGCCCGTGTCCGGTGTTGTTGAAGAGGATTGTCTTCTCTTCTCCGGTCTGTTTGCACTCAAGAGCCTTGTCGATGACAACCCTAATGGCATGTGCTGCTTCTGGTGCCGGGATGATGCCTTCAGCTCTTGCAAAGGTAGCTGCTGCTTCAAAGACCCTGTTCTGGTGAACCGATGTTGCAGTGATCAGATTGTCTGCATGGAGCTTTGAGACAAGGGGTGCCATCCCGTGGTATCTGAGCCCACCTGCATGGATGGATGGTGGTATGAAATCATGACCGAGGGTGAACATCTTCAACATTGGCGTGAGACCGGCAACATCACCAAAGTCGTAGACATAGAGTCCTTTGGTAAGAGATGGACAGGCTGCCGGCTCAACTGCTATGATCTCGGTTTCTGTCTTTTTATCGATGTTGTCTTTTACGAATGGGAATGCAATGCCTGCAAAGTTGGATCCGCCTCCCGCTGATCCGATTACGATGTCAGCAGTGGCCTCGTCCATTGCAAGCTGCTTTTGTGCTTCCTGCCCAATGATGGTCTGGTGAAGACAGACATGATTGAGCACACTGCCGAGTGCGTAGTTCGTGTTGTCGTGGGTTGCTGCATCTTCAACAGCTTCTGATATTGCGATCCCAAGACTTCCCGGTGTGTTTGGATCTTTTGCAAGGATGGCCCGGCCTGAATTTGTGTCCGGTGATGGTGAAGGTACACATTCTGCACCCCAGACTTGCATCATCATCTTTCTGTATGGTTTCTGGTCATAACTGCCTCTGACCATGTAGACTTTGCATTCAAGGCCGAAGAGCTGGGTTGCAAATGCAAGTGATGAACCCCACTGACCTGCACCGGTCTCGGTTGCAATCCGTTCAATCCCTTCCTTCATATTGTAATAGGTCTGGGCTATTGCAGTGTTGGGCTTGTGAGATCCCGGCGGGCTGACACCCTCATACTTGTAGTAGATCTTTGCCGGTGTCTTCAGGACTCGTTCTAGATTGTGAGCACGAAAAAGCGGACTTGGTCTCCAGAGTGTCAGGATATCACGGACCTCTCCCGGAATGTCGACGTATCGATCCTGACACATCTCCTGTCTGATCAGTTCTTTTGGAAAGATTGGTTCAAGATCAGAAGGTCCGACCGGTTTGCCAGTCTGGGGGTGCATTGGGGGAGAAAGGGGGGTCTCAAAATCGGCTTGTATATTATACCATTTCTTGGGAATTTCGTTTTCATCAAGGATTATCTTTGTCTTCATGAACATTATTGTATTATGATGAACATATTTATACATATTTGAACACGCCCAATTTCAGGGCAACAGGTAATGTTCTCCATATAATAGAGACCTCGTCCTTTCAGGCTTAAATTTCCAGGTTCATCCTGATGTATTTATCAGGATAATATTTCTGAAAAAACCGGATATTTCCTTCGTAATGGGATTCTGGTGGTGGTCCGGGAAATAAAAAAATAAGAGAAATTAGAACCCCGTGAGAATCCGGGAGAGAGCATCCATTCGTGGATCTGTTTTTTGTTGTTTTCCGATTACATCGCTGAACGGCTGGAACACAATTTCTCTCTTTATCTCACCCACCATCACGCCTCCCTGACCATTCAGAAGGGCATTTACTGCAGATACACCGAGCTTTGCAGCAAGCACCCTATCACGAGATGTTGGGCTCCCACCTCGTTGAGTGTGACCGAGAACACAGACCCTCGATTCCATCTTAATCCTAGATGACACCTGCTTAGCGATACTGAAACTACATCCGGGGTGGTCTCCTTCTGCAACCACAACGATGGCATGGTGTTTTCCTTTTGTGAAGAGTGATTCGAGATGTGAGCAGAGTGCCTCAACCTCCTGATGACCGTTATGAAGAACCAGATATGCAGCTCCCCCTGCAATACCTGCCTCAAGAGCAATGAAACTGCTTGTGTGTCCCATCACCTCGACAAAGAAGAGACGACCGTGGGAGATTGCGGTGTCACGAATCCTGTCGATTGATTCAAGCGCAATATTAACAGCAGTGTCAAAACCGATAGAAAAGTCAGTTCCTGCAATATCGTTATCGATGGTTCCGGGAATTGCGATGATCGGGATCCCTGTCTCCTCAGAGAGATAATTACCTCCTTTGAATGATCCATCACCACCGATCAGTATCAGACCGTCGATCCCTTTCTCAAATAGTTGATCTGCAGCTTTCTGCCTACCTTCAGGTGTCTTAAACTCTTCGCTTCTGGAGGTTCCGAGAATTGTTCCTCCCTGGTGAATGATATTTCCCACGTCATGACGCTGAATCTTGTAGATATCACCGTCGATCATGCCGGTGTATCCACGTCGGATTCCGTATATTTCCACACCTGCATAAACACCTGCCCGGTATACTGCCCTGATACAGGCATTCATCCCGGGAGCGTCGCCTCCTGATGTAACAACGGCAATCCGCTGCATCTTCACTCCCATGGATATCCAGTTCTGTTAATCACCTATATAGTGATATTCTAGATCTGGTAGATTGGTCAGTGTCTGAATCAGCCCTGCCAGGGTGTCAGACTGATGTGGATCAGAAGATTACTCTCGTTATGGGTCTGGCTGATTTTTCCTCCACTGATTCGGCACTCTTCAAAGAAGGATACCAGACTTTCCTGGGCTGGTGGCCATCCCGGCCCTGATCCCCGGCAGTCAAGTGTGAGCAGGATATCTGTCTCTTGCTTTAGACATGATAGTCTGATACTCTCTGCTCCTGCTACTCCAAGGTGTTCAAGAAGAGATATGATAAAGTCCTCGAATCGATCCCTGGCTATGCAAACTTTTGGTATGTTTTCACCTTGATCAAACGAGATTGAAACAGTTTCAAATATGGGAATATGGGCAAGACGGGTTACGAGAAGTCTGATGTACTGTTCTGGATCATCGCTGGCTTCAAGAAACTCTTCGTCAGTGACCTGTTGACGCGTCAGATTGTCAAGAATGGACCTGATAAAACCTGATAGTTCAACATGGTCTTCTCTTGGGACCGGTTCCTCTCCTTCAAGCAGAGAGAGATAATCCTGGTACAGCCGGTCAGCACGTCTTATCAGTGATGGATGGATAATACGGTCCAGTCCTTCCTTTTTGATCATCCGGTCTAATTTTTTTGTTATCTGCCCTGCCTTGAGTGCAAGTTCAAGATCATCACGGGTCCCTTCCTTGTGAAGATTTGAGAACTGGCTAAAGTCTTCGAGGAGATCATCTATGAGATCGGTGCTGATAAGAGTTCGAACCTTTCGGGCAATCTCTTCTTCACCGATCTGGCTCATGATAAACTCAAGTGAGAGGAGTCTGCCCGATATAATGGTGAACAGGTTACTCAAGCGTTCCATCGTCTCACTCGAAAGGATGGCGAGTTTCTTTTCCTGAATACGATCCTCTGCAGCATTTCCTGTTCGATTAATTGTGAGGAATGATACTGTCTCTTCCCTGATGATAAACTGAAAGAGTATCAGTCCGAAGATTGGAAGCAGAACATTGAGAAGAAATGTTGCCAGAACTTTTCCATCATATACCTCACCGGTTGTATAGAGGAGAAGAAACCTAAGTGAACCGATAAGAAATCCGATAAAGATAACCCGCTGGTATGTAAGATTCCGACGCCATAAAAGAGCAAAAAGACCAGCGACCACACCTGAAAGGATGGTGATCAGAGCACTGGCAGCCATATCTGGCCCACCTGTAACGAGTGCATATCCACCACCCAGGACTCCTGCAGCTGCTCCGATGATGGGACCGCCCAGGATACCTGCGATAGCAGGACCAAGATCTGGGAACTGGATTGCGATTCCCCACCGGGATTTGAATTCCATGTACCCATATGCAGAGAAGAGACCGAAGATGACAGTCAACCAGACCCGTTCGGTCATGGTAGTCGCACTGATGAGGATATCCTGAAATGTTCGAGACCTTGTGAGAAGAAAAATGATGGCACCAAGAACTGCAATCCTGTTCAGGAGAGGAACGCCTGTCTCACTCATCCGGCCAGTTAAGAACACACTGATCAGGGCAAACCCGATGATCAGGATTACTACCACCTGTTTCAGGATTGGTGTTGATCCCAAGAACTGAGACAAAGATTGCCTGATGCCAGCCGGGAGAGGAAGTGAACCAGGCTCTGAATGCGTTTTTGTTCTCCTGGTCTTCTTCTCTTCTTCGATCAGGTAAAACACGATTACAAGACCAATCAGCAATGTTCCTAGTGTCGGGATAGTTATCTGGTGGAGTTCTTCTATAGCATCTCCGACTACAGCCGGTTTAACAGCCCAGAGTAGAATAACCTGAATAAGTCCTGTAAATACAGTGATTAATCCAAGAATAAGTGTCCTGCGAGATGCAAATGCATCCCTGTACCTGGATATTACACCAGCAAGACATCCGGCAACGAGTGGAGGGATAATTTCAGCGTACCAGGGAAGTGTTTCAAAACCAGGGGAACCATACCCTCCGATTCCTGAAACTGCTCCTACAATTATTCCTGCGACTGGACCGCCAAGGAAAGCTGCAATGATGGGGATAAGGGTGCCAAAACTGATCGGGAGAGTGTCAATCAAGATACTTGACCTGGTTCCGTATATCCCAAGGATAGAGAATATGCATATGAAAAGCAGGAGATCTCCCCTCCCGGGTTTATGGTCAAGTACCGGGGTAATTACTCCTGACCTGATGACAAGGTAGAGGAGTATGAGAAGTCCGAGCAGGTTTTGCACAAGTGGAAGGCCGACATCATAAAAAACCTCTTCTCTAAAGAGGGCCATGAGCAGGTAGGCAAAAGTGCCTGCCGTCATGATAACAAACCAGAGGCGTGATCCACGTGCATACCGGGGAAGATGGGCATCGAGGTAAAGCAACATGATCCCGGTGAATGCAAACATGAATGCACCAAACGCAGAAGTGTAACTGATAAGAGTTTTGGGATTACCTGACCAGACGATGAAGAGCATAAGTCCAATGAACCCGGTGATGATAATCTGATAGGTTAGTTTTTCATTCCATCCCGAAACACCTGTTGAACAGAGGATTGAAGCGACTGCACGTGCCCGTCCGTCTGCCCCGGTTATGAGCACACCAAAGAGGATGACATACCCGGTAAAGAAGAATATCACTGCCCCGTGCGGAAGTGTGTTGAGTCCGGCAACCGCACCAGCAAAGAGATCTTCTCCTCCTTTTGTGTAATACCCCATTGTGAAGAACGCAAGGGTCATTAGTCCAGTGATGAGAAATGCAATTCCCTGGGTAATCCTGACATTTCGTATCTGTTCTGCATAAAATGAAGCACCGTGGCGAAGACCGATCTTTTCCCTGAGCCATATTGAGAAGATGAGAAGGTTCAGACCCGAACCAACCGCACCCATAATCGGGATGATCTCGGTTACCTGCCCACGGGAAGCTGATGGGATGAGCCCGGCAGCCATGGCCTCGAATGGGATGGTGATTCCGAGGAATGTATAGATGACCCCGCCGATCATCACTGCTGCAAAGAAGAAGACCAGTTTTTCAAAAAGTGTGAAGTTCTTTTTGATTAAGAGTGGCAGGATAATAAACAGGGTTATTGTGGCGAGTATCTCTCTAGAACAACTAATCGGTATGAGTTCCTGAAGAAACTGTGCCGAGAAGAGGGCAAGACCGCCGTATCCGATCATCTCGAGCACGTAGATAAGGACCATGAAGAAGACTTCCCAGTTTTCAGGACCGGGAAAGCCATGCATACCATCAAAGATGTGTTCACCCTTGGCAAGTGTGTACCTGGCCAGTCCCTCGACAAGGACATACTTATAGATAAGAACCAGGATAGCAAGCCAGAGAAATGAAAAACCTGTAAGGGTGCCAGCATTTACTGCCTCAGGAAATCCTCTGCCGCTGATAGAAACGGCAAGCATGATACAGGGGCCGAGGAAGAAGATGAGGTCAGTAAGAATGGGAAGGGAGAATTGGGTGAGTGAGTGGAATTTTGTGGTCATAGGGGATTTTCGTTCCCGGTATGGTATTTGGAGCAGTAATAAGAGTCAATGTCTCCGGGTAAAAATTATGCCAGTCTGGTTTGTCCAGATAATATTTGCCTGACCTTTCTGGCATCCGGATGTGGTCCCGGGTTCTGTCTTCTCGTCATCTGCGCAAAGAGGGCTGTGTCTTGTGTTTTTGCAACCATTCGGAGAGCAGATAAAGACCAATGAGAATCATCGGCATGCAAAGGTCAAGCCAGAGTACCAGGCCTGCGTTGTTTTCCGAGAGGTTCTGATTTGATATGATCTGCCAGATATGGCCTATCCCTGCTCCCATCATGAATATGGCATATGCTATCAGGGGTGCTATCCTGAATGTTCCCGGGATTAAAAGAGCGAGGATTCCAAGTACTCCTATAGCCAGGTTGGCAAGGGCAACCTCCTGCTGGAATGGGTTTCCGACTGGCCATCCGATACTCTCTGCCACGAGGTCTGCAAAGAGGGTATGACCGATAAATGCCCAGATTCCTCCGATACCAATAATTAACAAAAAAGCCCAGTTCAAAAAAATTTCTGCTCTCCGGGCATTATCAGATCGTGGCCATTCCCTTAATATCTGAGCGAGAGCACCGATTATGGTGATGACGATAAAAATGATAGGAATGAACTCTGACACAGACATGAACAGGAGGTCGGCAGGATGATTAATAATGATGTCTGGTGGTTTACATGAAAATTCAAACTCAGTTCATGCCCAGCCTTAATGGACACCTTATGTTTTTATAAATGTACCTTCTTCGTACTCTCTGAATGCCTGCTGTAGTTCCTCCTGTGTGTTCATCACAATCGGACCTCCCCATGCAATTGGTTCTTTTATAGGTTTTCCAGAGAGAAGGAGCAGGCGGCATGGTCCGTTTACTGCCTTGAACTGTACGTGATCACCATCGCCAAACAGGACCAGATCCCTGTTTTTAAGTACCTGTCCACCTTGTCCACAGGTTCCTGTTCCCGCAAACATGTAACAGAAAACAGTGTAACCACGGGGAACCTGGTGCAGGAATGTTCTCCCTTCTTCGAGTGAGATATCAAGATAATCGGGATCTGCAACAATATCCTTTACTGGTCCCTTTATTCCACCATATGATCCTGCTATTACCTTTATAGAAACTCCCCGTTCAGGTGATATTGCCGGAATATCCTCTGCTACTATCTCCTGGTACCTGGGATGTATGAGTTTCTCTGACCTGGGGAGGTTTACCCAGAGTTGAAATCCTCCCATCTTCCCGTTTACGGGTTTTGGCATCTCCTGATGAATAATACCAGACCCAGCTGTCATCCATTGGACTGCACCTGCTCCTATTGTTCCGGAATTGCCCATACTGTCACCGTGTTCAACTTTTCCTTCAAGCATGTACGTGACGGTTTCAATCCCCCGGTGAGGATGCCAGGGAAACCCTCTGATATAGTCATCAGGGTTATCACCTCTGAAATCATCGAGCATCAGGAAGGGATCAAACATGGGAATCTGGTGATATCCAAAGGCCCGGTGAAGTCTGACTCCTGCCCCTTCTATCGTCTCTTGAGCATGCAAAATATGTTGAGCAGTACGGATCAGCATGAACTTAGACACCTCTGTATGATACCTTAATGGTTCTTATCCAGGTACCTGTATGATTATCTGCCAGGTGATCAATGGTAAATACATGCTAAAAACCCGGGCTCTTCTCTTTCTCATTTTATTAGGTGCTGGTGTGGCAACAGTTCAGGCGTATTCTCTGAATATCAGTGATCTTATGGGTGGGGCAGCTGCATACAAAGGACTTGGCGATCATCCTGATTCAGAATGGTATACTCCGTTTTCAATCAATGAATCATCTGATGAGAATCTTACGTTAATTAAGGTACCTTCAGTGCAGCAATCTACCGAGATTACATGTGGCTCAGCAGCTGCTTTAGATAATCTCCTCTATTACGGCAGTACCGGTGATGAGATGAGCATGGCTGAAGAGATGGGGACTGTCCCAGTGTACGGGGCCAATGTTGTCCAGATGGCAAAATTATTTACTGACCGGGGATGGACAGTCCATTCCAGTACAACTGATGGTGATGGTGATCTTGCCATGCTTCAGAATAATCTCAAAGTGGGTGTGCCAACACTTGTAGCCTGGGCTGACTGGGGAGGACACTGGATGGTGGTCACTGGGTATGACACTATGGGGACTGATACAGTTGTTGATGATGTGATCATCTTTGCAGATCCGTATGATGTTACTGACCACAATCAGGATGGATATTATCGATTCCCTGCAGCTCGGTTTTATTCACTCTGGTTTGTTCCTCACTGGTATCCTGACAAAGATGCAGTGAGGCCCTGGCTTACTGCAACTCCTTCTTCCCCTATTTCCCAAAATCGTGGGTAATCAGAATCTTTGTGACCGGAAGATGAGGCTTGAACACCCTCTCTTCGTTTATTCTGACATATTTACAATACCTTAAATAGCAGGATGCTCCTCTTTCTCTTCATTGACTCATATCCTGCCATCTGTGGATATGAATTAATCCCGGTCAAACGGTTAGCAGGAAAGTAAGGACCCGGTTTTATCAAATGGACTATCAACTCAGTGATCTGATCAACATTGACGAACTTCAGGGCTTGATGGATCTTCTCTACTCAATCAGCAGATTTGCAACAGGCGTCATAGACAACAACTCGGTTATTCTCACAGGAAATGGCTGGGTGGATCTCTGCACCAAGTTTCACCGTGTTCATCCAACGACCCTGAAACGATGCCTGGAGAGTGACATAAAGATTCTCGGGCACATGGAAGAGGCAAATCCTTCCTATATGTACAAATGTAACAACGGGCTCGTGGACGTTGCAACCCCAATTATCATTGATGGTAAACACCTAGCCAATATCTTTATCGGACAGTTTTTCTTAGAGCCCCCTGATATGGAGTTTTTCCGGGAACAGGCGCGGGAATTCGGTTTTCAAGAGGAAGATTACCTGAAGGCAGTTCAGGATGTTCCAATTCTGACAGCTGATCAGGTGAATCAGAATCTTGCATTTCTTCGAAAAGTAACAGAGATGCTCGGAGAGATGGGGCTGACTCAAAAGAAAATCCAGGATGCTGAACGTCTTTTAAAGGAAGCCCACGACTCACTTGAACAGAAAGTAATTGAGAGAACCGCTGAACTGGCAGTGGCAAAGGAGAGGGCAGAGGCTGCAAACAGGGCGAAGAGTGAGTTTCTTGCCAATATGAGTCATGAGCTCAGAACTCCGATGAACGCAATTCTAGGGTTTTCCCAGCTCATGCAACGGGATTCTTCACTCACCCCAGAACAGCGGGAGTACATTCAGATCATCAATCGGAGTGGAACCCATCTGCTTGCATTGATCGATGAGGTGCTTGAAATATCAAAGATAGAGGCACGGCGTGTTACTCTGGAAGAAACCTCGTTTGATCTTCATGAACTTGTCAGGGACATGGAGAACATGTTCAGGGTCAGAACTAATTCAAAAGGCCTGTATCTTCAGGTTATTGGTTTAGATACCATACCCCGGTACGTCCATTCTGATGAAAGTAAAATCAGGCAGGTTCTGATAAACCTCCTTGGTAATGCAGTGAAATTTACAGAACATGGTGGTGTCCTTCTCAGACTTGAAGTTAATAAAAAAGAAGATACTGCTGCAATGCTCAACATCGCTATTGAGGATACCGGAATAGGAATTTCGGAGGATGAGCATGAACTCCTGTTCAGGTATTTTGAGCAGACCACAAGCGGGAAAATGTCAAAGAGTGGAACTGGTTTGGGCCTGGCCATCAGCAGGGAATATATCAGGCTCATGGGTGGAGATATTTCTGTTGTCAGCCATCCGGATAAAGGAAGTATCTTTTCCTTTTCTTTACCTGTCAGGATTGCTCAAGCTCCTGCTCCCGATGACCAGGAGAAACCTGGCATCGTGCTCAGACTCAAGTCCGATGCTCTGTCTCCAAAAGTTTTGATCGTTGAGGACAATGAAGAAAACCGGACTTTTCTTGAGACACTGCTTAAACAGACTGGTTTTACTGTCCGGACTGCAATAAATGGAAGGCAAGCCATATGTGAAACAGAGAAGTGGCGTCCTGATTTTATCTGGATGGATATCCGAATGCCTGAAATGGATGGACTTGAGGCAACCAGGCAGATCCGGTTGCTTCCTGAGGGCAAAAATCTGGTCATTGTTGCGCTGACTGCCTCCGTCTTTGAAGAAGATCGGAAGAAGATCCTGGAGGCCGGATTTGATGATTTTGTCAGTAAACCCTTTCTTGAAGAGGAAATATTTGAGATAATGTCAACCCATCTCGGGGTTGAATATGATCTCTTCCCTGAGAGTTCTGATCAGATCCCGGGAGTTGGAGCACAGCTCAATGCTGAAAACCTTCTTGAGATTCCTCCTTCATTGCGTTCAGCACTTTCAAATGCAGTAATAAAACTTGATCGTGTCGAGATCGCCATGGTAGCTAGACAGATAAAAGATAAGTTTCCTGATGTTGGCAGGATCATAACGGGTCTTGCTGATCATCTTGATTTTGACCGGCTTATCCAATGGCTTGATGAAGCAGAAAAACTGGAGAGAGAAAATGAATCAGTCTGAACCTGGAGATCCAGCCCAGATCCTGGTTGTTGATGACTCCCCGGGCAGCCTGAAACTCCTGACTGATATCCTGTCAAAACCAGGATATCTTGTTCGGCCGGCTCCAAGTGGCAGACTCGCTCTTCGATCTGTTGATGTTGAGATTCCTGATCTCATCCTTCTTGATGTGATTATGCCTGATCTTGACGGGTATGAGGTCTGCAGACAACTGAAGGGAAACCCAAATACGGTTTCGATTCCGGTTATTTTTATCAGTTCACTTGAAGAGCCTGCTGATAGAGTAAAAGGGTTCGATGCTGGGGGTGTGGATTTTATAACAAAACCGTTTCAGTCTGAAGAAATTCTGGCCCGGATCCACACTCATTTATCCCTTTACCGGCTTCAGAAGCAGATGCAAGCACAAAATGTTCTGCTAGAAGAACAGATTCAGGAGCGAAAGAAGAATGAAGAGGAACTGAAACGGTATCATAAGAATCTTGAAGAGATGGTCAGAGAGCGGACTGATGAACTCGATCAATTCTTTTCCCTGACTCTTGATCTGCTCTGTATTCTTACAAGGGATGGAAAGTTTATCAGGCTAAACCCTGCATGGGAATCTGATCTCGGATACCCACTTCAGGATATCCTCTCTCATAAATATCTTGATTTTGTTCATCCTGATGATCTGGAGCAAACTCTTGAAATGGGAAAAAGAGCTGTTTCAGGAAGGATAACCAGCTTTGTTAACCGTTACAGGCACCGGGATGGATCATACCGATGGCTAGAATGGTCTTCCATCCCTTCCGGCAATCGAATATTTGCTTCAGCACGTGATATCACAGAACGGAAGAATGTTGAAAATTCGCTCCATTATGCACGAAAGAAATTAAACCTGCTGAACCATGTTGCTTTTAGCGATATTCAAAACTATGTCTTTTCCCTGACTGGTTTTCTGGATCTGCATCAAGAACTGGTTACTGATTCAAAGCAGGCATATTATCTGGAGAATGAACGAAAGGCAGTTGATAAGATCCTCCGGTCTCTGAACTTTGCGAAGATGTATCAGGACATGGGCATCAAACCCCCTGTCTGGCATGATGTATCCCAAACATTTCTCTATGCTATCTCTCACCTTGATTTTTTACAATACAATCGTGAGATTCAGGTGAACGGTCTTGAAATTTATACTGATCCTCTCCTAGAGATGGTTTTTTACATCCTCGCTGAGAATGTGGTGAAGTACGCCCATTCTGCAACTACTGTCAGACTGAGTTATGAGATCAGTCCTGAAGGGTGCATCTTGGTATTTGAAGATAACGGGGTAGGAATTGAGACTGATCTGAAAGAGAAGATCTTTGAACAGTGGTATGGTGAACAAAAGGGGATGGGTCTCTTTCTTTCACGTGAGATACTGGCTATCACCGGGCTTTCTATACGGGAGATAGGAAAACCCGGGTCTGGTGCACGGTTTGAGATTTTGGTTCCCCATATGATGTTCAGGCAGGTAATCTCAAATGATGAGTAACTATTCTCTGGACTTTTGTTTACATTACATTCATATTATCTGCGACTAATGAATTTGTGATGGATTCAATCCGCTACTTTCTGGTGTGTATCAGTATCCTCGTGATAGCAAGCATAGGTATCACAAACGGAAATGAAGTTGTCGGTTTAATTGAGAATGCCACAAATCACTCATCCCAGGTTTCATGGCTCAATACTATGAATGCTTCAAACAACACGTTTCAGGAATCTGATGGTCTTTATGTAAACAATACATCGAGTGAAACCCTGTTGGACAATAACACAATCGATAAGCGGGTGACGGGTCCCGGTCTTCCACCTCCTGGGTGGGAAAAGGATGCCAATCTTCCTAACCAAAGTGACAATTCTACGAAAATAATTTGAGCAGTGGGTTTCACAGGCTTTCTGATGAAGGATAGGCGAATATCGGGTAACTCATGATGACAATTGCCTAAATATTTATATTTCGTTAAACAATACAATTTCAATGAATAATCACTTCCCTTTTCTTTCCTGGTTGTCAGCCATAATTTTGATTAGTCTGGTTCTATTTAGTACCGGTGTATGTACAGTTTCTGCAGAAAACCAAAGTTATTTCATAGGTCAGATTTCTGATAACGGGAATCTTATTGATCAATACATAACAGGTCCTGGTTTGCCACCATCCGGGTGGGTTAAAGATATGAATGCAGTGAACGCTTCTGATCCCTCGATAACTGTATTAAAAACTGGCGAAGTCCCGGCACTTCGATGGTCATATGGGTGTTCAGCAACTTCTGCTTCAATGTATTTTGGATATTTTGATCGCAATGGGTATCCAAACCTCTATGTAGGTTCCACAGATGGTGGAGTCTTCCCTCTTACAAACAAAGTCTGGGGAAATTCCTCTGAAGGATATGGGGAGTGTCCTTTAAGCGCATCGCATAAAGGGATCGATAATCTGACCATTAAGGGTCATGTTGATGACTACTACTCGGCATATGACTCTGCAGTTGATCCATACTATGGTTCATGGGCTGAACATAGTGCAAAGAATTGTGTCGGGGATTATATGGGCACAAACCAGTATCAGAACTGGCTGAATACTGATGGAAGTACGGTATTCTTCTATTACACTAATGGCTCTCCTCTCTACGACTATTCAGGATCAGAGAGTGATAAATATCGTGATGGAACGCATGGAATGAGACTCTTTGCTGAGTCAAGGGGTTACTCGGTCGCAACCAATTACAACCAATATATCTTCGGATACAAAGGAAATACAAAAGGATTCACCTACAGCCAGTACAAATCAGAAATTGATTCCGGATATCCTGTTCTGATCCAGGTAGAGGGTCATACTATGATTGGTGTAGGGTATACAGGAACCGATCAGATAATTGTTCATGATACCTGGGATTATTCCAGTCATACCATGACATGGGGAGGAAAATACTCTGGTATGCAACATTTTGCTGTAAGTGTATTCCATATGAAGCCAGTTTCCCCCACTCCCACCCCAACAGCCACAAAAACTCCCACACCAACAGTATCACCAACCCCTACTACTACTGTAACACCCACGCCAACTGTTACGGTAACTCCAACCCCTGTTCCTGAAACCGGTAACCTTTCCATCTCTTCGAGTCCTTCAAAGGCTGCAGTCTGGCTCGATGAGACGAGTACCGGACATAATACGCCTGTTACCATAAACAAAATCTCTGCAGGCAATCATTCATTGAAACTCATAAAGAGTGGGTACGTGGATTATTATCAGAATATTACAATCAAATCCAATGAAACGAGTTCTGTTGCAGCTGTTTTAACTCAGGCAGGATCCCTTACTGTTTCCTCAAAACCAACCGGGGCATCCATCTGGGTTGATGGAACTGATATGGGTCGGGTTACCAAGGCAAATATTGATTCACTGAGCACGGGAAATCATGAACTCAAACTTGTATTGAGCGGATATGCCGATTACACCTCAATTGTTACGGTTAGAGGTGGACAGAGTTTCCCGGTGTATGCTATCCTCACCCAGACCGGAGGTAGTATTTCTATAACTTCAAACCCTTCAGGAGCCGGGATCTTTGTTGATAATACTGATACCGGGTATCAGAGTCCATATACTGTCTCTGGTCTCTCATCTGGATGGCACACTGTACTTTTGAAGAAAGATGGGTATAAAGACTGGTCAAAGACAGTGATGGTCAACTCGCATATGACTACCTCGATCTCTGCAAGCCTAATTCCGGGAGGAACAAACGGATCGATATTCATATATTCGAATCCGTCCGGAGCATCCATCTCTATTGATGGTGTCAGCACTGGATCAGTTACCTCCAAGACAATAACTGGAATTTCCTCAGGTGAACATACTGTCACCCTGTCTAAGGCCGGGTATGCTAACTGGTCCCAGGATGCCCTGGTAAAAGCAGGTGTCACTACAACTGTATTTGGCAAGTTATCTCCGGTTTCATAGATTTCAAGATTGAAGCAGTCATAAATCTCAATCAGACCGATCAAACTTTTTTTGTTACAGGCACCAGATGACCTTTATATATATGTCACTCGCCTCAGTACTGAAGGCATAATCACCTTTCAGGCTCACTCAGCCGGTGTATGATATGAACATTTCACTTTCTGATGAAGCACTGGTCTGTATCGGCGGATTCTGCGGAGCTGTCGGGCGATACCAGATTAATGACTGGATACCTTCACTCTCCGGGACATTGGTTGTGAATGTTCTCGGATGTATCGCCATAAGTATCCTGATGTATAGTTCTATCTTTTTTGGAGCATTTGACAGGAAATCACGCCTCTTCTTTGGTGTTGGCGTGATTGGATCTTTCACTACCTTTTCGGCTTTTGCTTATCAGAGTTTTTCAGCCGGACCGGTTATTGGCATTCTGAATATCCTGGCCAATATTCTGTTAGGACTTACCGGAGTATTTATTGGCCGCGTTATGGTTACAAATCCAAGAGGGTCTGCATGGATCACCTGATTCTAGTAGGGCTTGGCGGTGCGGCTGGCTCGTTATGCAGATTTGAGATCTCTAAAATAGCAACAATAAGGGGTATTCCTCTTGGAACTGCACTTGTAAACATTCTGGGTAGTCTACTCTTCTCACTGGTTGCGTTCTCCCGTTCACCCGGAGATCTCTACTATTTCATTGATGTGGGTGTGCTCGGGGGATTTACCACTTTTTCTACCTTCTCATTTGAGACATTCAGGATGTTTGAAGAGCAGAATTATCTGGTCATGACTGGTAATATCCTTATAAATCTCCTGGGAAGTCTGGGTGGAGTCTGCGCTGGATACCTGGTAATTACCGGTCTTGGGGGTGGTGTATGATGTTATCTGAAGGAATGCTATTGCGTGTGTATATTGCAGAGTCTGCACGAATCGGAAAAAAACCGGCATACAAACATCTTGTAGAACTTTTTCATGAGCGTGGTTTTCCCGGGTGCACAGTATTTCGTGGAATGGTAGGATATGGGCATGAACATACGATCCATTCCATTGATGTGCTAAATTTCTCATTTGATCTGCCGGTGGTTATTGATGTGGTTGATTCAAAGGAGCGGATTCTTGGTATAGCTGAAGAGATAGAAGGGCTGGTTGAGCATGGCCTTGTTGTCACCCAAGAAGTGATGATGGGCAGAAAGCGGTGAGATCTTTATTTGCTCTCCTATTCCATTCCCCAGATTAATAGTAACACGATGAGGGTGGGTATCCAAACACTCATCCTTTTCAACTCCGATGTATAAGCCCACATGATCATCCTGCATGGGCTTTACTCCCCGGTTGTTCCCGATCAATTCATTCTCTTTGCAGAGGATACCACAATAAACCTGGAGAAGAACCCTGCCCTCAGGCGGGGAAGGAAAGGTGAAAAGCCTGCATCACCTCTCCATCCCTTTAGTCTCTCTTCTGTAGATCTATCTCTCTGCCTTGAACGCTGGAAGATTCTTCCTTCCCGGTTTGATGAGACTGTGTGTAATCTCTCTCTTCCTTCCCGGGAAATGGGGAAAACCCTGGTCTGTTCACCAGAATATTATCTCAATAAAGGTCTTGAAGTTCCCCGCGCAGTTAGTTTCTCTGAATGGTCGGTACCTGCTCTCAGGTTCCCGCTTGAATACGTTCCTCAGGTGATATCGGGCATCAAAAACCTCACTGATGATTCATGTGTCATGGCAGAGTCACTACAGTACTGGGCATCGGTGACTCAAGGAGGTCTTAGTTTGATTGCATCCGGGCATTATCTTCCTGCATATCGGATGAACGGCAGATCGGGATTTCATGTACTCTGGGATCTTCATCCCGTTGAATATGAGCATGAAATGATCCGGACATTTCATGCTGCTATCCCTCCATTTTGTATACCTGCAACCGGGTTTGGAGTTCATGATCCTGGACTTCACGAGTATCAGGCCCAGGCAACAGTCTATACATTTCTCACTTCGCTCGTCAGGAGGACAATCTATGAAGCACTGGTCCGCCAGCCGGTTGACCTCCATCTGACACCGGCAGTCATGATTCAGCAGACAATTCCGCTCATCTTCTACCTGAGCCTTACCGGCCAGAGTTCACTTCTCGGACTTGACTCTCTGATCCCGGCTGAGCATGGGGATGGCAAGAGACTCATCTCCTGGATGCAAAAACCCGCAGATAATAAAATAATTGCAAAGATGGGTCTCGTACTCCGGGTTCATGAACCTGAAAGAGAGGGTGCATCATGGTTGATCACCTATGAGTTGAGACCCGTTGATGATCTGACCTGTCTCATTCCTGCCGCGGAGATTTGGTCTGGTGGTGATATTCTCTCAGAAACTCTCCCATCCCTGCGTATCCTCGAAGAGACCCTTCTGCAGGAACTGGGTCGGGGTTCAGCAGTCTCTAACTCAATTCTCGTCTCTCTGAGCAGCCCTGCTCCGGGAGGATTTACCCTGAGTACTCCTGACCTCTGGACGTTCCTGACCCACGATGTACCGTTGCTAAAAGAGATCGGTATCGAGACGATTGTCCCATCATGGTGGGCAGAGCGAAAATCAAAACCTGTAATCAGGATCAGGGTGAGTAGAGATCCAAGTGCAGTTACCTGTTTTGGACTTGAAACTGTTGTCAGGTTTGACTATGAGGTTGCTCTTGGCGATGAGATCCTGACTCCTGAAGAATTCCTTCAAAGAACTGATCTCAAAAATTCCATCATCAGAACCGGGGATGGATGGATGGTCTGTCAGGCAGGTGATCTCGAGAAAAACCTCAGGCGGCTTCAGGATGCATATGCAGGAGAGACACTCCCGGCAGTTGACCTGTTAAGGCTCACGGCCCTTGCAGATGATGAAGAATCGTTTATCGAAGTGATAGGGGATGATTCCTGGAGCCAGGATCTTGTTATGAGTGCAAAGGGCGGAGCAGCCCTGCATGAGCAGGAGATTCCCTCATCGTTTGTCGGGGTACTCAGACCCTACCAGGTGAGTGGGTTTTCATTCCTTCTTGCCGGGGCAGAACGAGGACTTGGTGTCTGCCTTGCTGATGATATGGGACTTGGAAAGACTCCCCAGACCATTGCTTACCTCCTTGCCCGCAAAGATGCCGGGTGTTCAGGTCCTTCACTCCTTGTTTGTCCAACCTCGGTTGCCGGAAACTGGGAACGGGAGTTGCACAGGTTTGCCCCTTCTCTCTCTGTATATATCCATCATGGAACCGGGAGGGAGAAGTCGGGTTTTTCAGATATGGCTTCTGCTCATGATCTTGTCATCACGACCTACCCCCTGGCGTCCCGTGATTCAGATCTTATCACTGCCATCAGGTGGAACAGTCTCATCCTTGATGAAGCCCAGAATGTAAAGAATCCCCGGACAAAACAGAGCAGGTCTATCTTTCTTATCCAGGCAGATCACCGGATTGCCCTGACCGGAACTCCGGTTGAGAACCGGCTGAGTGAACTCTGGTCTATCATGCAATTTTTAAATCCCGGGTACCTTGGTTCTGCACAACAGTTCAGGACCGGGTATGCTGTACCTATCGAAAAGGATGGCAGCCAGGAAAAAGCTGAGGAACTTCGCCGTCTGATCCGCCCATTCATGCTTCGTCGTCTGAAGACAGACAAAAATATCATCAGGGATCTTCCGGAAAAGATGGAGTCGCGGGTCTTTGTTACCCTCACCAGAGAACAGGTCACCTTGTATCAGGCGATTGTAAACGATGTGAAACAGGCTGCAGAAAAGCTCACCGGTATTGCCCGTCGGGGTATGATCCTTGCAGCACTTACAAAACTTAAGCAGATTGCAGATCATCCGTCTCTGTATACCCATGACGGGGTGACCGGATCATTCAGGTCTGGAAAGGTCAGACGTCTGATTGAGATGCTGGAGGAGGTGTCAGATGAGGGAGATGCAGCGATTATCTTCACCCAGTTTGCCTCATTTGCAACCCTTCTTCAGGGAGCTATTGAGGAGCATTTCCATTCACCTGTTCTTCTTCTCACAGGGCGGACACGCCGTCACACAAGAGAGGATATGATTGCACGTTTCATGAAACCTGAAGGACCGAGATTTTTCGTGATATCACTCAAAGCAGGTGGAACAGGCCTGAACCTTACCCGGGCAAACCATGTCTTTCATGTTGACAGATGGTGGAACCCGGCTGTCGAGGATCAGGCAACTGACCGGGCGTTCAGGATTGGTCAGATCCGTGATGTCCAGGTTCATCTCATGGTCGCTGCAGGTACACTCGAAGAACGGATTGATGATGTACTTGCCGGAAAACGTGGTCTTGCTACCGAGATACTTTCAAGTGGAGAGGACTGGCTAACCTCACTCTCTACCAAAGAATTGATGGATGTGATTACCCTGCGTGACGCTGTGTTTGAGGAGTACTAATGCCGCTCCATACAGCCCCGATTCCCCTGACTCCAATTCTCTCTTCGCAACGAGGATCTGTTGGAGATACCTGGTGGGGCCGAAAATTCCTTGAAGTGATGCTGAAATCCAACGACTACATCAGACTCAATGCCGGCAAATCCTATGCCCGCAACGGTCAGGTGCAGTGGATAGAGGCTTCGCCATGCTCTGTTGAGGCTAAGGTTTCAGGTTCGTACATTTATGCGGTCCGGATCAGGTTTCTCCCGATTTCTGATGAATCCTGGAAGAAGATGCGGGCTCTCATCTCTGACGAGGCATCGTTTGCGGCACGACTGATGGCAGGTTCGGTTCCAGAAGCGATGGAACGCCGGCTTGCTAAGGAACGACTCTCCCTTTTTCCCAAGGTGGATCCCAAGAGCAAAGGGTGTAACTGTCCTGACCGGGGCAGCCCATGCAAACATGAAGCGGCAATATATTTCCTTCTTGCGGAAAACATCGACAAGGATCCCTTCCTGCTCTTTCTGCTTTTTGGAAAGACAAAAGAGGAGGTCCTCTCCGGGCTGCGGGAAGCACGTTCTGTGCAGCCAGAGGTATCTGAAAAACCCGAAGTTTCAATTTTAAACTCAGGATCTTCTGACTCATATTACTGTATGGGAGCTTCGCTGCCTGATATATGCCCTGTTTCCAGCATTCCGGATGAACAGAGTATGAAAAAAGCCCTGTTTGATCAGCTTGGAAAATGTCCGGTTCCTCTGGGGGACGCCAGCCTGGGAGCTGTAATTGCAGAATTATATCCCAGGGCAGCGAAGGTTGCTTCCAGATGGGCCTTGCAGATGAAGTCTGAAGATCCTGATTCTTCATAATTCCTGCATGGTGAAGTAGCGAAGACATGTCCTTTTCTTCAACTTTTTTCTCTGGCTCCTTTCGGAGGAGTTATGCATGAAAAAGACAGATTGATGGTAAATGGTACTTGAGGAACGGATACCGGTGGAATCCGAGGATGTGGCAAAAGAGATCGTCCGTTACCTTAAAAAAGAGGGGATACCTGCCAGGATTACTACTGAACCAAGGATGACCGTCGCACTTATTCTTGCAGGACGGCATGAGGATCTCAAGGCATTCTTAACTGCCTGCCAGGAGAAGCACCAGGAACATGGGACTGGTGGTGAAGATACCGATAGATATCCAAAAGAGTTCGATTCATCAGTCTGGAATAATACACTTGAGGATTTGCATATCGAACAACATGCAGTCTCACAGATTCTGGATGAGCATAAGCCAGGTGATATCATCGGCTCACATATCTTTCAGAGTGTGTTTCTAAAGACCAAATCCGAAAATGACTGTACTCCTGAAGAGTTTGCTCGAGAATTAGCAACTGTCCGAACTCTCATCTCAAATCGTTTGTGTGAGATCACTCAGCAGGGTTTTGTTCTTATCTCCGTACCCGATCCCGGGAGTGTTACCCTGTATATCCCATTTGATTATCCATTCCCTCCTGAAAAAGAGGTGTGCGACCGGTACCATATTACCTGTATCAGACATTTCAGGGGTGAGATGGATCATGTGGTACTTATCGGCCCTGAAATTCTTCTTTTAGAGGATATTGAGGCATTTGTTATGTTTCTGTCCGAGAATGGTGTTACTCCGAGGTCACTTATCAGTATTACTGAACGATGCATGTCCCGCCTTCGTATCACCCAGGAACTTATCGACCAGCTCTTTGATGCGGGAGAATCTTCTCTTGAGGATTTAAGGCTCCATTTTGTAGATGAGATAGCAACACAGGATGGCCAGGGTTATGTACAGGACAGGTTTGGTCTCTCTCCTGAGTACGTCGATAGCCTGGTTAAAGATATGAGAAAACTTGGTCTCATTAAGGGTAAGGATTCTCGGATCAGGCCTGGTAATCCTTTTAAAATTAAACCTTCTTCTAGACAGAATGAACCGGTAGCATGAGAGTCCTCCATACTTCAGACTGGCACCTTGGGTCCTCTCTTGCCGGAAAAAAACGGTACGATGAAGAAGAAACATTCCTTAACTGGCTTATTAATATAATTAATCGCGAATACATTGAATCCCTCATCATTGCTGGAGATATCTTTGATTCGGGAACTCCATCAAACCGGGCGCTTGAACTCTATTACCGGTTTTTAGGCAGGGCTGGAAAAACATGCTGCCGTCATATCCTGGTTACTGCCGGGAACCATGATTCCCCGACCCTACTGACAGCCCCACAGGAATTACTTTCAGCTTTGGATATTCATGTTGTTGGTTCTATACCGTCATCTATAGAAGATGAGGTTTTCATCTTCACGAATACTGATAACGAACCTGATCTTGTCGTCTGTGCAGTTCCTTTCCTTCGTGATCGTGATATCAGGACAGCAGAAGCTGGTGAGAGCATTGAAGAGAAAAGATCTCGGCTTCTAGCAGGTATTGGGGATCATTACACGCAGGTCTGCGGGATTGCAGAGCTGTACCGGGAGCATCTTGGCAAAAAACTGCCTATCCTGGCGACCGGTCATTTGTTTGCGGCAGGAGGATGTACTGTTGCCGATGACGGGGTCCGTGATCTGGCTGTTGGAAATCTTCTACAGGTCAGTAATACTGCTTTTCCTGCCTGCATAGATTACCTGGCACTTGGTCATCTACACCAGCCCCAGATCGTAGGTGGTGAGCCCTCACGTCGATACTCGGGCTCTCCGTTCATGATGGGGTTTGGAGAATCTGATCGTGATAAGGAGGTTCTTATTGTTGATATCAGCCCTGACACGCCGGTGTGTGTGACACCAGTGATTGTCCCCCGTATTCGAAATCTGGTGCAGATTTATGGTGATGCTGATTATATACGGGATAAACTTGGTCAATTGATCTTTTCCGGCAGACCTGCCTGGATTGAGATCCTGCTTGAGGATACCGGAGCCGGACCATCTGTCAGGGATGAATTCTTCCGCATTGCCGATGGATCTGTGGTC
Source organism: Methanospirillum lacunae (assembly GCF_003173355.1). Classification (NCBI taxonomy): domain Archaea; kingdom Methanobacteriati; phylum Methanobacteriota; class Methanomicrobia; order Methanomicrobiales; family Methanospirillaceae; genus Methanospirillum; species Methanospirillum lacunae. The sequence continues at coordinate 488,297 of NZ_QGMY01000008.1, forward strand.
GAGGTGCTGAAGGTAAAACTCATTGATCCAAATTCCGAGACAATCACGAGTTCTCATGATCAGGAATCTCTTGAAGAGCTAAGCCCGGATGAGGTGTTTATACGCTGTCTGGATATGGCAAATGAGCCTGAAGAGAATCGGAAAGAACTGATTGCTGCGTACCATGAAGTCCTTGCCGAAATTCTGGAAGGAGATCAGCATGCCCGGTGATTATCTGAGAGTTACTAGAGGGTTCTTGTGAGAATTCTTACGGTCAGGTTTAAAAATCTCAATTCTCTTGCAGGTGAGTGGGAAATAAACTTACAGGACCCTGTCTTCACCTCTTCTGGGATTTTTGCCATAACCGGCCCGACCGGCTCGGGTAAGACCACGATTTTGGATGCTATCTGCCTTGCTCTGTACGGCCAGACTCCAAGGCTTGCAAATATTTCTGCAACAACCAATGAGATCATGACCCGGCATACTGGTGAATGCCTGGCTGAAGTTACGTTTGAGTCCTCTCATGGAATATTCAGATGTTTCTGGCACCAGAATCGTGCCGGAAAAAAACCCGGAGGAAAACTTCAATCTCCTGATCACGAGATAGCAGATGCGAAAAGCGGCCTGGTTATTTCTACAAAGATAAAAGAGGTTGCCGCAAAGGTCAGAGAGGTGACCGGGATGGACTTTCACCAGTTCACCAGATCGATGCTTCTGGCACAGGGTGGATTTGCTGCATTTCTTGATGCAAAACCTGATGACCGTGCTCCAATTCTTGAGCAGATTACCGGGACCGGCATCTATAGTGATATCTCTATCCTGGTTCACGAGCGGACCAGTAAAGAGCGGGAGAGTCTTCAGCGTCTTAAGGATCAGGCCGGAGCAATAACTCTTCTGAGTCCGGAAGAGACTAAGGCATTAACTGTAGAAAAATCAGAGAAAGAGAATGCTCTATCCGGGATACAGACGAAGATTACATTCCTTCAGGCTCATCTTGATCTGCTTCAGCGAATAGCAGCATTACAGTCTGAAGTAAGGAAAATTGAAGATCAACAGAATGACCTCACAGTTAGAAGACAGGAGGCTGCCCCTGATATCCATCGTCTTGCTATGGGACAGAGAGCCGTAGTTCATGAGTCAGCATGGCGTTCCCTTTCTGATCTTCGATCACGGGAAAATCAGCAATCAAAAAAAATTGAAGATCTTCAGTCACGATGTGCAACTCTGCTTGAGGCCCGGCGAATTGCAGATGAATCTGTGAGGGATGCAGAACAGGCCTGTCAGAAGGCACAGGCTGTATTTGATGAGCAACGTCCGATCTTACAGCAGGTGCGTGAGCTTGATGCCAGAATAGAGAGTGCATCAGAATCCTACAAATCAGCGTCCGGTACTGTTGACGAAAAAAATCGCCGTCGCACTGTAGTTTTAACTGATCTAGAGAGACTTAAAACAGAAAGGCTGGATCTTGAGGCACAAAAAGAGAGAGCCACGTCGTACCTCACTGAACATGGTGGGGATGCACTGTTGATTAGTGCCTGTTCTGGTATTAGTGCAAGGCTTTCAGCCTGGCAGAAAAACTACAAAGATCTTAGTGATTTGACTGTTTCGTTTGAAAAAGCTACAAAATCTCCCTCTCAAGTCAGGGCTAGTTATGAAGAGGCTAAAAAGACCGTCCTTGCTAGTGAGAAAAACCTTGCTGATAAAAATGCAGAACTCTCTGATCTGCGAAAGCAGGCAGTTCTTCTCCTCCAGGGCTCTCCTATCGGTGATATTCGTAAACGTGAGATAGATCTCCGGAATCGAATAGAAATCCTGAAGAGAATGCAAGAGATACTCTTCTCAGAAGATGGACACCGGGCTGATCTGAAGATACTCACTACCGCTGCTGTCGAGTTGGAAACATCAAAGAAGGAGCATGAACGACTCAAAGCTGATCTTGTCCTCCACCAGATCAGACAGGAGGCTCTTGTTGAGTCTGAAGAGAAAGCCTTCCGAAGAGCCCTCATCATCAGGGATCTCACTGTTCACCGTGTCCACCTGAAAAATGGTGAACCCTGCCCTCTTTGTGGTTCACGAGATCATCCATATAATACAGGTGTTATTCCTGATATTGACAAAGATGAGTCCGGGCTTACTTTAGCCAGAAAACAGCTTACAGAGATTGTCAATACAGTTCGTGAACATGATCTTGCTATTGCTTCAATAACCAGTGAAATCTCCTCGAATCAACAGGAACAGATTCGGTTATCGAACCTTATCTCTGACGAGATGAAATCCTGGACCGAAGGTGTCCAGGAACTTGGTCTTGTGGGTGATCCCGAAGACCGGAATCAACTTGTGCAAAATGCCCGGTTAAATACAGAAGAAATACTTGCCAGAGTCCTGGAGCAGATATCCGGATATGATGAATGTGATAAAAAGATTCGAACTCTGGAGCTGGACTATAATTCTGCAAAAGATCATCATTCATCAGTCCTGAAATCTGAACAGGGTGCGCAATTTGCATGTAGCAGTGTTGAAGCGGAAATGGCTCGCCTGCAGTTTGCAAAGGATGAGAGTGAGCGTTCCCTTGCTGCTCTTCATGAAGATCTTAGGGATTCACTAACACCATTTCAGATATCAGACATCACCCCTGATTCTGTCAAAGAGATCACCGCTCTTCTTTCAAAAAGACGCGACGTATATCAGAAAAATGAAGAGCATATCAAGGCTGCAATTCTCCGGATTGCTGATCTTGACGGCAGGATAGCAGAGAAAGGAATTTCCATTTCTGTACTTGATGATGAGATAACCCTTGGGTTAGAAGAACTTCAGAAAAAGAAGGACTCTCTTTCTGTCATCCAGAATGAACGCCGTGCTCTCTTTGGCGACAAACGACCTCAAACTGAAGAAGAACATCTGATACAAGCGGTTCGTGCATGTGGGGAAGTTTTTGAATCTGCCCGTAAGGTGGCAGAGCAAAAACGAGGAGATTGTGATACAATCGCCGGGCAGATACAATCACTCTCTCTCTCTCTTGATGAGGTAAGAAGAGAAGTCAACACCCGGACTGACTCATTCGTTCAGGCGATACATGGTTCCGGCTTCTCTGATGAGGATTCGTTTGAGGCCTCACTTCTTTCTGCCTCTGATCTATCAGCGCTTGAAGTAATGATATCAGGGCTTGAAAAAGAAGAAACCAAGCTTACTGCCCTGAAGAATGATAGGAAAAAGGCTCTTTTTGAGGCAGAGGCTGAAGCAGCCGGATATCAAGATCCAGGAACTCAAGGTCCTGATGAGGCCTTTCAGGAGGCTGTCCATCTCCGTGATTCACTTCAGGAAGAGATTGCCATGATCGTTGTCCGGATTGATGAGGATCAAAGAAAACGCGATCAGATAGCAGGCAGTCTCTCTATGATAGAGGCACAGAAGCGGGAACTTCAAAAATGGGAGCGTCTACACACTCTTATCGGTTCTGCTGACGGGAAAAAGTTCAGAGTCTTTGCACAGGGGCTCACATTTCAGATTCTGATAACTCAGGCAAATCGGCATCTTCAGATGATGACTGACAGATACTTGCTTAAACCAGATCCAGACATGGCTCTCAATCTTGCAGTCATCGATACCTGGCAGGCAGGAGATCACAGGAGTACAAAGAACCTCTCCGGTGGTGAGAGTTTTCTCGTAAGTCTCTCTCTGGCACTTGGCCTATCGGGAATGGTAAGTAAAAATGTCCGGGTTGATTCGCTCTTTCTTGATGAAGGGTTTGGCACCCTTGATGACGAGGCTCTTGATATTGCATTAGGGGTTCTATCAGGACTCCACCAGGAAGGGAAACTGATAGGAATCATCTCGCATGTTCCAGCGATCAAGGAACGCATTTCTGCCAGAATAACTGTTGAAAAACGAAGTCATGGGAGGAGTGTGATAGTCGCTCCCGGATGCAGGAAAATATCTTGATCTCTTGGTTTTTTATTCAACCGGATGATGTCTGAGTTTCATGATATCGCGATATGGGACCACTCCGATGATCTTTCCGTCCGGGTCTATTACCGGTAGAGCACGGAAATCATACCTTGTAAATTCCTCTGCTGCGTCTTTTAGTGTGTTTTCGGTGGTAAGAGTGATCATCTCATATACCATGATGTCAATGAGAGTAGCATCGTCCTCTGCCTGAAGGAGTTCCTTGATATCGACAATTCCCCGTAGGATGTCTGAATCGTCCACGATATAGAGATACATGATAACATCTTTATCCCGTGCCAGGTGTGCGTATTCATCCCTGACTTTTCCTACTTCTGCGTCAGGTGGAAGCATGATGAATTTTGTTGTGGTATAATCGAGGATGTTCTCTTCAGATTTTTCAAGGATGGATCTAACCTTCTTAGCCTTGTCGGGAGTCATTGTGTTCAGGATATCCCTGGCATCGGTAAATGGAATCCCTTCAAGTATGTCAGCAGCCTGACCCGGTGTCATCTCATCTATTACAGCAACGGCCTTCTCACGGCTGAGTACTGAAACGATCTCACGCTGAATGGGTGGAGCAATTTCTTCGAGAGCATCAGATGCCGTGCTGGTGTCAAGTTCAGAAAAGACCACTGCACGCTGTTCCTGATCCATGTCCTCAATGATCTCGGCAATATCAACCGGATGCATCCGGGAAAGCTTATCTTTCAGTGACTTGATATTGAACCGCCGCTTTTCTTCTCCTGTTGAAGGTGGAAGGAGCTGGATATCGGTCCAGGGAACCAGTGTTCGCTCTTCATTCCTACCTCCCTGTATAAACTCAGCCAGCCATCTGAGCCTGTACCTGCGAAGATATCCCATCTTGCTGAAATCAACCTCAAAAACAAGGAGTTTGTTGAACATGTTGATGATAAGGTTGATGTCATTTACAAGCCTGATCTCGTGATCTTCGAGATCTATTACCTTCTTATTCAGAATGAACAGTTGCAGTGGGATCTTATCTGTATCAGGTTCCTGTTCATATTCATTTAATGAGTCAGGGGCAATCTCGATCGTTGAATTATGGATTGAGATGACCTTCTCCCAAGGAACAAAGAAAGGTCGTTTTCCTGCTCGTTGAACGATAAAGTGGGTTACTTCCGGACATCGCAGTGTTTCGATTATGAGTAGATCCTGGAGTCTTCCTATTCTTTTTCCATTGGTTGTAACCTTTTTGGAAAGTAGTTCTGTATAATATATTGAAACATTAATTGGTCGTGCGAATAGATCTCCCTCGATCATAAGCGGTCCGGTCCCTGTATATCTGGTTGGTGACCTGATGTCATAAGGGATAGCACTAGAATTTTTGAAAAGGGTAGAGGAGTTCAGAGGATCATATCCCCATTTTCTCTGGTTTGAATCCTGATGGCTTCTTCAACCGGGATGATGAATATTTTCCCGTCTCCAATATTTCCAGTAAATGCACTCTCACAGAGTATGTTTACAATCTCTTCCACGATATGATCGTCGACTACCATCTCAATCTTAACTTTTGGCATGAAATCATAGAGTGACTCAACATTATACTGGTTGATCTCTTTTGACGTTCCGCGGTACCATATGTCGTAGTTGATCATTGAACCATGACCCATGGCTTTCATGGCATTTCTGACATCAGTAATTTTCTCAGCTCTGACGAAGGCTTCCACCTTTTTCATGGAAGCGAGATCTCTTCGGATTGACAATATAGGTTTTGACAGTAATCTCTATAGGGGAATTGGGGATATGAGAGGTGTACGTCGAGAAATTTTTATAAATAAAAATTTTCTGAAAAATACTTTGAAATACGTTTTCTTTTTATGATGCCCGGCATCATATCAAAAAAAGTCACTTGTTCACCAGTGTTTCATCTCCCGATCTGGGCCACACACTGGCTAGTCAGAATGGTAATATGGTTACTAATCCCAATCAGGGGGAGGTGTGCTTGCGAAGAAGAGTTCAGGATAGTCGGAAACGATGCCACGGACAAACGAGTCGGCGGGCATACGCCTTTCTCTGTCATCCGATTATATTGTGGTTGTGGTTTGAGAATATTGAATACTCACTGATCTCTATTGATGTCTGATATACCCAGAATAATGTTACCGGTTTCATAGAAACGTTGTCTTATCTCTTCCGGTTCAATACCCTTCAGAGCCAGACTACTCAGTCCGCTCATGAGCGAAACCAAAGCAAGAGCCATTGTGCGTGGATCAGCATTTGTTCGTGCTTCACCTCTTTTCTGAAGACACATAATCCCTAATGCGGCTTTTTCGATGATCTTGTTCATATGCTCCTGATGAATCGTCCTGATTGTTGGATTTCGTGCTGAAAGAGCCAGGATATCATGGGTGAAACCAATCCTGTTTAAATCCTTGCCCATGAGGAGATCCAAAACATGAATATATGCATCAAGGACTGGTTCTGTTTTAAAAAATTCAATAGCCTGGTTCTCGATATCAGCATGGACGCTCCTGATGATTTCAATGACCAGGTCTTCCTTGTTTGAAAAGTACAGGTATAATGTTGTCTTGCTTACACCTACATGACCGGCGATATCATCCAGGGTAGTTGCGCAATACCCTTTTTGTGACATCATCTCGAACCCGGCTGAAATGATCTTCTTTTTTGCTTCTTCTCTATACTCGGGGATAACCTTTGGCATATTTCAGATATCAGATTGTATTTTGTATTGCTTAATAGTTCGTCTTAAAACTTACTCATTGGTAATTATTAATAATAATAAGACCTTATTCATACTCATGAGTTCAAAACCACGATCTGATAAGATTCACTTGAATATTTCACTTCGGGGGCTAGGCGATGCCTGAAGCATTTCCTGAAAACACAATACCTACGCGGATTCCAGCTCTGATGGCAGGAGTGATGCTTGGGCTTTTATTAGCTGCTCTCGATGGGACTATTGTAAGCACTGTGATGCCAACAATCGGACATCAACTCAATGGAATGGATCTCTACGTCTGGCCATTTACCGTGTACCTTCTAGCGTCAACACTGGCGATTGTAATTTTTGGAAAATTATCTGACATTTTTGGCAGAAAACCGGTATTCATTACTGGTATCCTGATATTTATAGCCGGGTCGATTGGTTCCGGCCTTTCATCTGACATGATTACTCTTATTCTTTTCAGGACTATCCAGGGAATTGGAGGTGGAATACTCATGACTGTATCATTCATCATGGTGGCAGAACTTTTCCCAATTTGGCAGAGAGGAAAGTACATGGGTATTTTAGCGTCTGTATATGGAATTGCCAGCATCATCGGCCCTGCACTTGGAGGCATTATCACTGAAACAGTTGGGTGGCAATGGGTATTCTTTCTGAATATACCACTTGGTACAGCATCCCTTATCATGATAAAGGGGTGGTTTCCGGATCTCCCGCCGGTAGCTCATTCTCGTCCAATTGATTATGCAGGGATTGTTACATTTACATCAGCAATAATTCCGCTCTTCCTTGCTCTTTCCCTTGCAGGTTCATTCTATAGTTGGACTTCCTATGAGATCATGGGAATGTTCATTGCTGCTCTGACTATTTCCGTTATCTTTATCCGTACGCAACTTAAGGCATCAGAGCCCATCATAGCAATCCGGATGTTTAAAAATCGTGTTTATTCTATTAGCATGGCTGCGGCATTTTTCTCGAATGCCATATTTTATGTTGCGATTATCTACCTGCCTCTTTTTATGCAGGATGTTCAAAAAACCAGTGCAAGTACCGCCGGACTTGTAATCACTCCAATGGTACTTTCGATGATTCTTGCAGCGGTTGTCACCGGTCAGATGATCTCACGGACCCGGCGATACCGGAGTCTGGCCTTGTCTGGTTTTATTCTCATTGGAATAGCAACTGTGATCTTTGCCCTGCTGAAACCTGATACGTCCTTTGAGGTGATTGTCCTGGGTTCCATTCTTCTTGGGTATGGGTCTGGAATTATGCACCCACTTTTATCAATTGCTGCACAAAATGCCTTTACTCAAAAAGAGATTGGGGTAATTACATCCTCACTACAATTCTCCCGGAATATGGGGGCTACAATAATAACTCCACTTCTGGGGATTATCATGTATGGTGCTATTCAAAGTTCGAATGGTTCGATTGACATAACCACTGTTTCACCTGAAGTTTTAGCACATGCAATTGCTCTTGTGTTTGGCGTTTGTCTAATTCTTGTAGCAATTGCTTTTATTGCAACATGGCTTCTCGAAGATGTAAGGCTGACTCCACAGATCACCATCAAATCCGATGGGAACTCTATGAAAGAGGCGACTTCATGACGGGAAAATTTTCCCTTTCATTGATAAAGCCTCTTTTTCTGGCTCTCCTCATTTTAAACGGGTTGATATTTGTTGCAAGCTTACCAGCACTTTTCGATCCTGACCTCGCACTTCGTATTCACAGTGATCTGTATCCTGAAAGTGGAATGCTGATGATCTTTTTGAAATCGGGAATCTGTTTCTTTTCAGGTATAACATACCTGATTGCAGCGTACGGATACTATCGCAGGTCGTTACATGTTTTTGCCGGAGTGCAGGGTTCAGTTCCGCTCTTCCTGTTATATCTTGTTGAACTTGCAGCCTGGGGGACTTTTTATCTGCCTGTTTGGATAGGTTTCACGACATTCGGATTGGCAAGCCTTATCATCATGACTGGCTCATGGTTCTCACTGAGAACGACTATTTCAGAGCGTGATAGACATATTTCGCAGAGTTCCCCTTCCTGAAGATATACCTGGCAGACTATATCTGACTGCCATGCCGGGGAGATATGAGTCGATAACTGAATTTGATGCACGGATCTTGAGACTTTCGATTCGTCATGTGGTCTGCCTGACTCCAATAAAGGAGGTAATTGACAAATCACCTGATTATTACTCGTCTATATCAACTGGAAAACATCCGTGGTTGTTTCATCATTTTCCAATTTCCGATTATGGAGTTCCGGATGATCGGGATACATTTCTCTTTCTTTCCGAACTTATGGCGAAGAGTATCTTTGCCGGAGATGCAGTACTCGTTCATTGTGGGGCTGGTATTGGAAGAACCGGAACCTTTGCCATAGTTCTTGTTATGGCCCTTGGGATGAGTCGCCAGGACGGGGCTGCTGCTGTGCGAATGGCAGATGCTGAGCCGGAAGGGATGGGCCAGAGGGTCCTCATTGACTGGTGTGCAGATGAACTTCGGAAGAAGAGCGAAATAGAAGAGACCTGTAAATCTGAGTAATGCGAATTCTTCTCATCCTTGCCCATCCGGATATCTCAAGTTTTAATTATTCCATAGCCCAGGCGATAAGACAGGCATTAACAAAGAAGGGACATGATGTCATCTTTCATGATCTGTACTCTGAAGCCTTTGATCCGATCCTTCCTGCATATGAGATTCCCCGTGATGTTCCTCTTGATCCGGTGATAGCCAGACATTGTTCTGAACTTGCTCAAGCAGAAGGAATTGTTGTTGTTCATCCGAACTGGTGGGGCCAGCCTCCTGCTATCCTCACCGGATGGATTGATAGAATTATCAGGCCTGGTGTTGCTTACCGCTTTATCAAAAACGATAATGGCGAAGGTGTGCCTGAAGGCCTGCTGAAAGCTCGAGCAGCCCTTGTAATCAATACCTCAAATACCAGAGAAGAAAGGGAGAATCTGGTCTTTGGTGATCCACTTGAACGTATCTGGCGTGATTGCGTCTTTGGCCTGTGTGGTGTTACAGAATTTCATCGCCGGATTCTCCGCATTGTTGTGACTAGTACAGTAGAACAACGCCAGTCATGGATTCAGGAGATGAGCAATCTGGCAGTTGATATATTTTCAAACTTACAGGATCATGGAGGGCAAGACCTCTGAAGAATAAAGAGTAAGGGTCCTGGTTTTTAAGGCCCGGATACATTAATCTTCTTATTTCTCGGGTGCAGCAGGGATTGCCTGGAGATACATTTTATAATACTCATCAAACCAGTCAGCCTTATCCAGTCCTCCAAGTTCAAGAGGGGATGCCCAACGGTATTCTTCATGTTCACTGCTTATGGCCAGCCCTCCGCTTATCATTGATCCAATCATTACCAGGTGAACAACCCTCCATTCATCAGTCTCCTGCATAGCAGTTCCTGCAGCAGTATGAATTACGACCTGAAACCCGGTTTCTTCAAGAACTTCACGCTGCAAAGCTGCATCAAAGGATTCTGATTCGTTAATTTTTCCTCCCGGAAGTTCCCACTTCCCTGGATTGGTCTTTGATGATTGTGAGCGTTTCAGTACGAGGATGTGCCCTTGTTGATCAAAAAGAACGATCCTGACTGAAAGGGCGAATGTTTTTGGTGCCATACTACAAGGTCACCTCCGGTCAGGGATAATCATTGTGTTCGCGTAGGTGATGTGCAAAATGGTAAAAAAAAGGATTCAGTCTATGTATAAGACTAATACAGTTACCAAAGTCCTGAACGAGCACCCTTATTGGTTGAGCCATGGGTGTAGGGGTCATAGGATCCCGTATCTGCTATTACAGTTGTCGGTTTAGGCATAGTATAGATCGTTGCTCCCGGATATCTTGACTTTATCCGGTCCCAGGTGGTTTTTGATGCTTCATAGTACTCGTTAGCATCATCATACAAGGAACTGTCAGAGGTAACAGGTGAATAGAAACTATCTCCAAGACTTGAGGCATCTTCATACTCATCTCCTGCCTTCCATGTATAGTAAATAAATGCATTGATGTCGGTTGCATTGCTATAAAGGGCAGGGCTGATATTCATTTTTGACATCTTTCCCTGGGCATTCCTGAGATCTGTCAGAGCTGTTCCGGTTGGCAGTGTCTTGTTTGAGAGACCATATATGGTTGTATTAGCCTGTTCGAGAAATTCCTTATCCTGGTAGGGTCCGGAGGCTGGCGATGGTTTGAGAGAAAATCCAACCATCGGGAGGGCTGATGCCTGCAGTGAAAGTAAGCAGACTGCACAGAGACCGATGATGAGAACCAATGCGGTACGGTTGATCATATTATCCGGTCAGGTTAACCGGGAATGGAGATAAGGTTTCTTGACATAAATTTGACTTCCACGTTCTATCATTTTGCACGGTCAAAACCTTCATATGCCCTGATAAATATCAAACATGTTTAGAAAAATTTAATAAAAGTCCAACTTTGAAATTGGCGTGATAGATTATAATATTGGAATTCTTTATCCTCTTCTCGGATAGAAATCCTATGTTAAATTTGTGAATTCATTTTTGTAAGAGAAAGAAAGGAAATATTACGAATGATATTTAAATCTTGACAGGATGATATGCCATTTCATGTCGAGAGTATGGGCATATCATGTAGGAAGATATACATGAAGTTTGGATCTGTGGTTCTTTTAGCGATACTTGTCCCTGTAGCACTAATCGGGTTTGCTAAAGCTGACCGGTTGCCAAACCAGACACCTGAAAACCAGGTTTTCACTCTTGACACAGTCATTGACGTCACTGGTGCTGTCGATGCCGGAACCAAGATGGACTGGTTTATCACCACTCCTGGAGTTATTGAGACTGGTACTCTTGCCCATCATGATTCTGATTCATATTTTTATCCTCTGGGAAAGGTAATTGCTGATACCCAATATCGTGATTCTATCCTTTCAAATGGTGGAAAATTAGCTGAAAATAAGAATTTTGGTTTTTCATCAAAGGATCAGTTAAATGGTCTGAACAACATTGATTCGTCAAAAGTTCTGACCTATGGCAGTACAGAAGGTTCACACCTGGTTGGAGAAGAGGAGTACACCCTTGATGTTGCAGGGGAGGCAAAGAGGGCTGATGACAATATCCGGTGTGTCTTTTCAATGATAAATGGCAGGTGGCTTCCACCATTCTGTAACATTGTCTCTGCAAAGAGCTCCCTTATCAATGTAAATAGTGCACAGGTTTCAAGCAAGGGCACTGTTCGGGCTGTAGCGACAACCGATGATATTCCTGCAGAAGTGAATTACCAGATCGCAGTTACTCCTGATGCGAACTCAGGTAGTGGCTTTGCAGAAGGTACTGTAAAGACGACTTATGCAGGTAGCGTGATGGAAGGTCGCGATATTGGGTTATATTCTACCGGAAATTATGCAAAATACCCGTTGACAGATCCTGAAGGTACTCCTCGAACCTTTGATATCTATTCTGGGTGGTACACTGATGGATCTGCGTACAAAACCTCTGTAATTAATACCTGGAAAGACTCTACTACAGTAACCGGTGGCATCAAAAACCTCCAGAAGGCCTTTGCCTACAAGTCCGGTTTCAGAATCTGAAACTAAATGAGGATGGAGAACATCTCTCTTTCAGTTCTTTTTGTCTGTTTGATAACCCGTTCTCTTATCCCCACAAAACTCAATCAGTACGTACAATATGTTCTCGTTCCTGTCAGATTTTACCGCAAGGTTAATGCGGGTTGGCGATGTTCAGCGCCAGAGTTTTCTCCACTTTGGGACGAGCGTAACAGTTATGGTCCTCGGATTTCTCTCAACGATGGCCATCACCCATCTTACCGGGTCGCCCTCTGTTCCCGGAGGTCTCTTTCTCTTCCTCTCGTATCTTGGAATATTTAGCCTAATTAGCAGCGGTGGGCTTGGTGGAGCGGCGATTGCTTATATGAATCCTGTAAAACAGCGTGAAGAGTACTTTTCTGCATACCTTGCCCTCCGTATTCTCCTGCTTGCAGTCTCACTTTTCGTGCTGGTTCTTTTTGCACCACTCTTGTATGATCTTTCAGCAACCGGACTCTTTCCCTGGCTACTTGGGGCGGTAGTTGTCACATCGCTCTCTGATATTGCAGGAACATGGGTGTATGGGACAGGCAGGGCTGGTTTTTTGCAGATCAGCACCCTGGTAAACAACCTTATCAGGATTATCGTCCAGACCCTGGCAGTGGTGGCAGGGTACGGGGTTGCCGGTCTTGCCGGAGGGGTTGTGGCCGGTCTTATTGCCGGTTTTGTCTACCTTGTTCCACTCTGCAGGTTCAGACCAGTTTTATTCAATGCAAAGTCTGCAGAGAATTTAATCCGGTTCTCGTTCTGGTCTCTCCTGGCGTCTGGTGGAATGGTTCTGTACGGAAACATTGATACTATCCTGCTCGGGTATTTTTCTTCTACAAGTGAAGTAGGGCTGTATCGCATTCCTCTCCAGCTGGCTTCTTTCTCACTATTTTCTGCCCTGGCACTTCAGACAATACTCTATCCCAAGTTTGTTGCCTGGAATAATGAAGGCAGAAGAGATCTAATCTCTGCATCTCTTGCAAGTGCCCTTTCGTATTCACTTCTTCTGGCTCTCCCAGTATGCATTGGTGGTTCTTTTCTGGGAGGCCGGCTTCTTTACTTCCTCTATGGATCACCTTATGAAGCAGCCTGGCCTGCATTGATCCTCCTCCTGGTTACCCAGGTTTCATATGTTTTTGTCTACCTCTGGTCCATGACCCTGGGAGCTCTTGGAATACCCCGGGCTGGGGCAATGGCTGCTCTGATAGCATCTATGGTAAACATACCTCTGAACCTAATTCTCATTCCTGTGTTTGGCATAACCGGTGCTGCCGCTGCAATTCTTATCACCGTTATTGTTCATGCCTGCTGTGCATATATATTCTTAAAACCTCATATCCGGTTGATTCCTGATTTCAGAGCACTTCGATCAATTTCACTCGCAACCGGAATCATGGCAGTATGTGTGATTTGTTTTGTCACGTTGATCCCTCCTGCAACTGTGGAAGTGGTTGCTGCCACAGTAGTAATCGGCGGTGGAATCTATCTCCTGACACTGATTAGACTTGAACATGGTATTGATTCGGCACTTCGCAGGATGATACAGGAGATGGGAATCGTCCTCCCCGAATGGCTGTAGTTTTTTTATCTCCTGCCTGCTGTTTTTCCTATGAAGCGGCATTCATATCTTCCATTGAAATAAGACAATAGAACATGACTCCGAAGGTGCTGTATAGTGTCGTCATCCTTATATGGATGATTTTCGTGGCAGGATGTACGTCACAGCCTTCATCAATCTCGCCATCTTCTGATTCATCTGAGGTACTAGTATCAACCATAATCCCAATGCAACCTCAAGTGAACATAACAGCAACTCCAGTCCCAATGTCTTCACCTGGCACGCTTCCGGATAATAAGACACCTTCTCCCGTGATATCAATATCCCCTGTTCGAACGATTGTGCCGGACCGAACCCAGGATCCCCTTGTTGGGTTTCGGGATTCTATCATTCTCTCTTTGGACAACCTCCAGTCAGGTAAAGAGGGTCTCATCCTGACCTATCGGTCCGGCGATATTAACAGGGTACAGCAGAAAGCAAATGAGTATGCTCTCATGGTCCGGCGGAACAGTGAACTTTCAGATGTTCCCACGAAGATGGACTTTGTCAGGCTGAATTATTATGACTATATTGATCAAACTGAACAGGTTGCCAAAAACTTCAAGGAAGGAGCAGCCCGGTATTTATCATCAGACAAAGCATCAGCAACCTCATTCTTTGAAGCTGGTATCATGTCTGCAGATCGTGCCGATATTTCTGATAAAAGGATCAGGACTTTTCTAAGAGAACATGTCAGGCAGGTCCAGATAAATCAGACCTGAATACGAAACCCTGCCACATATTTTTTCTCACCTTTTTAGTATTTTATTCATTTTACTAGTATTACGGGGTTTTATTCTTGCGAAGATCCCCTGGGGAACAGATCGAATTACTTATTGATGGATAAGATAAATTGGATCTATCAGCTGCATCCCTCCCTCTGCAGTTCCATATCCGGATATGATACCATGAGAGAACGGTTTGAAAATTGTCTTTTAAACGGCAGGATTGTCCCGATGATGCCAGACTGGGATTACATCCTTCTTGAGTTGTCTGAAGCAGACAGGGATCTTGCTGCCTCTCAAAGGGCAGATGCACATCATGACTGTAAATGGGCAATTATCACTGCTTATTCCTCTATGTATCATTCCTATCGTTCACTCATCATGGTGAAAGGATACCAGGAGAAAAGCGAATCCTGCCTTCGCGACGCTCTTGATGCTCTCTATGTAGAGGAAGGAGCCTTGGATCCTGCCCTTCTTGCCGGGTTTCGAGAAGCCAAGCATTTGTATAACCAGGCACTTTATGATGGTGTTTACAGTGAACCGTCATCAAAATGGATCCTGGAATCTGCAAAAGCTATACGTGAAGCAGTCAGAGGGTTGATCCCTGTGGACCCGTTTTAAGATTCATAGAGATCATGATGTCGTCTCAAAAAGTTTCTCACCTTTTCTGATTCAATCCATCCTTTATCCAGTTCATCAATTATTTTGTCTATTGCCAGAACCTGTTCGTATATCTGTTCTCTCCTCTGGGGCTCAATCTCTTCAGTCAGGATATCAATAATCGTCAGGGGATTGCGGATCTTATCATTGAGTGTGGCAAGAGTTCCCATATTCATATCGATCTGATCGATCGCCTCCCGCATTTTTTGTTCATTTTTCTTGCGGTCAGAGATGTCCCGGGCAATAGAGAGGAGTAACTTTCTTCCCCTGAATGTAAAGAGATGTGAACTTACCTCCATGGGTATTTCCTCGCCTGTTCTTGTTACATGGATCACATCGTACATCGCATGACCATTTTTGTAAACTTCAATTGCCTGTTCTCTGTATTTATTCCAGCAGCTTTCAGCAAGAATATCCCAGGGTGTCAGACAGAGCATTTCATCGTAGGTGTATCCAAGGAGTTTGTATGCTCTTCTGTTTACGTTGAGGAAAGGAACCGGAAACATATCTGGGTTAAAATCATACACATAAATGGCATCGTTTGCATTTTCAAAGACTGCACGAAACCTCTCTTCACTCTCTCTGAGAGCTTCTTCGACAGATCTTCGCTCCTGGACTTCTGCGAGCAGTTCTGCGTTTAGAGATTCAAGGTCCCGTGTTCGATCCTGAAGAGCCTGGTTTACGTTCTCAAGTTCGATTAGTCTTTCCTGCAACTCCGGAAAGTAGTTCTTCCTGACTGATGACTCGCCGAGCCCGATGATCTTCTGTCGTTGGTGTTTCCAATCTGGAACTTTTTCAAAGTGCTCTGGCATAAATCTGTTCAATATCCCTGATATCCGGTTCTCTTGGGTTTGTTGCCAGACAAGGATCCCGGATGGCATTTCTGGCTAGGTCGGGGATACAATCCATAGAGATTCCAATCTGTCTGAACCGCTGAACAATCCCAACAGACTCCCTCAGTTTTGTTAGAGCCTGGATCAATTCTCCTTTACATTGCTCAGCATCTGAACATTGGTAATCAACTCCGAGAGCTCTTCCAATACTCAGGTACCGGTCCGGACAGGTTGAAAAGTTGAACTCTATTGCACTTTCTAACAAGAGAGCGTTACATTCTCCATGGGTGAGATCGTATTCTCCTCCAAGACTATGGGCCATGGCATGAATAATACCAAGACTTGCGTTGGAAAATGCCAGGCCAGCAAGTAGACTGCCGAGAAGGGTCTGATATCGGTAATGCAGGTTTTCAGGATTCTGGTATGCAAGTGGGAGGTATTTACTCAAAATTCTGATAGATTCAAGGGCATGGATATCGGTCACTGGTGAACTGGCATTTGAGACATACGCTTCAATACTATGGACGATAGCATCCATCCCGGTATGGGCAGTAAGTCCCTTTGGGAGGGTTGTGAGTGGAATCGGATCGATTAACGATATGTCTGGGACAATTTTCTTGCTTATTATTGTTATTTTTACTTTTCTTCTGCTGTCATTGATGACCGCAAACTGTGAAACATCTGCTGCTGATCCTGCAGTTGTCGGAATACAAATGAGGGGTGGAGATGATACTGAAATATTGTCTACCCCCTCAAAATCGAGAATGTGGGAATGGTTGGTGACTACTATACCTATCCCTTTTGCACAATCGATCGGACTTCCTCCCCCAATAGCAACGAGAGCATCACACCTGGATTCACGATAGAGGTCAGCCCCTTTCATCACCTCAAAGTCCCTGGGGTTGGGATTCACATCTGAAAATATTGTATACTGGATCCCTTCGGCAGTAAGACTTTCAAGAATCGAGGAGATCCATCCGGTTTTGAGCATCTGTTCATCGGTGACTACCATCACGTGGGATACGCTGTAATTTTTTGCGTATCTCCCCGCGAGTAATCTGGCATCTTCACCGATAATAAACTCAGGGGCTACAAACTTTCTCAGTTCATGCCTGATGTCGGTCATCCGGTATCCCCCTGTTATTTACCCACACATTAGAAGATATGGTTGACTCACGACCTTATAAGTGCAACTCTTTAATCTGACATTTATACGGTATCCTTGGTTTTTTTTCAATGAAATTATTAAATCATCGTACATCAAAACAAACTCTTTCGGAACATTCTCAGGTGGAAAGGATGGATTATCAAAGTGACTCAAAAACAGCACTAATAGAAGATGGGCTATTAGTATCTGAATTCTCTCAGTTTCATGATCTGGTAAAAGCAGGAAAAGTAACCTCTGCTTCAGCAATTCCTCATTTTTCTGCTCTTGATCCTGATCAGGATGCTGCTCTCCATGCTCTTTTTACTGAACTTGTTGAACAAACAAACACACTAGAGCATCAGGTCGCAGAATATCGTTCGATTCTGGATGCGGTTCCATATCCTATCCATGTCACAGACAATGACATGAAATGGACGTACATGAATAAGTCGTTTGAGAAACTTCTTATCGAGAACAAGGTTATTAAAAACCGCGAATCCGCGTATGGTATGCCCTGCCGTACTGCGAATGCAAATATCTGTGGTTCTGAAGAATGTGGTATACACCAGCTCCAGACATCTGGTAAGAACGAAACCTACTTTGACTGGCTGGGGGCATCCTGCAAGCAAACAACTGCTCCTGTCCTTGATGCAGATGGAAACAAGGTTGGGTATGTTGAAGTTGTCCACGATCTGACAGAGCAGATGAATCAGATTGCATACTACCAGTCAATTCTGGATGCAGTTCCGTATCCGATTCATGTCACTGACATTGACATGAAGTGGACGTATCTGAATAAGTCGTTTGAAAAACTTCTTATTGAGAATAAGGTCATTAAAAACCGTGAATCCGCGTATGGTATGCCTTGCCGTACTGCAAATGCAAATATCTGCGGTTCTGAAGAATGTGGTATACACCAGCTCCAAACATCTGGTAAGAACGAAACGTATTTTGACTGGCTTGGAGCATCCTGTAAGCAGACTTCAGCCCCGGTTCTTGATGCCAAGGGGAAGACTGTCGGGTATGTCGAGGTGGTTCACGATCTCACAGAACAGATGAACCAGATTGCCTACTATCAGTCAATTCTGGATGCAGTTCCTTATCCGATTCATGTCACTGACACAGATATGAAGTGGACGTATCTCAACAAGGCATTTGAAAAACTTCTTATTGAGAATAAGGTCATCAAAAATCGTGAATCCGCATATGGTATGCCTTGCCGTACTGCAAATGCAAATATCTGCGGTTCTGAAGAATGTGGCATTCACCAGCTCCAGACAACCGGTAAAAACGAGACGTATTTTGACTGGCTGGGGGCATCCTGCAAGCAGACTACAGCGCCGGTGCTTGATGCCAAAGGTCAGACTGTCGGGTATGTTGAGGTGGTCCATGATCTGACAGAGCAGATAAATCAGATAGCATATTATCAGTCTATCCTTGATGCAGTCCCATATCCGATTCATGTCACTGATAATGATATGAAATGGACGTATCTGAATAAGTCGTTTGAAAAACTTCTTATCGAGAACAAAGTCATCAAAAACCGTGAATCTGCATATGGCATGCCTTGTCGCACTGCAAATGCCAACATCTGTGGCACAAATGAATGTGGCATCAATCAGCTTTTGACGACAGGTAAGAATGAGACCTACTTTGACTGGCTTGGAGCGTCCTGTAAGCAGACAACGGCTCCGGTGCTTGATGCCAAAGGAAACCGCGTCGGGTTTGTTGAGACTGTTCAGGATCTCACTGAACAGATGAACCAGATAGCATATTATCAGTCGATTCTTGATGCTGTCCCGTATCCTGTTCATGTCACTGATAATGACATGAAATGGAAGTATATGAACAGAGCATTTGAGAAGCTTCTCGTTGATAACAAGGAAATTAAAGACCGCGAATCTGCATATGGCCTGCCCTGTCGTACTGCGAATGCAAACATCTGTGGTACAAATGATTGTGGTATCCATAAACTTCGCACAACCGGCAACGATGAGACATATTTTGACTGGCATGGTGCCTCCTGTAAGCAGACAACTGCCCCTGTTCTCGATGCAAAAGGTGAAACTGTCGGCTATGTCGAGACTGTTCAGGATCTCAGTGAACAGGTCAGCTTAATCGCGTTCCTCAAAACTGAAGTCTCCCGGGTTACCAAAAATCTGCAACATCTCTCTGCCGGAGAACTTAATCTGAATATGGAGATAACGAAAGCAGATGCCTATACAGTCGAAGCTCACGAATCTTTTGTTACTATCGATGAAAATCTGTTGAATCTAAAAAATACTCTTGAAATGCTTGTATCTGACATCCAGGCCCTTTCAGATGCTGCAGTTGCAGGGAAACTGGAGGTTCGTGCAGATACAGGTAAACATCTTGGGAACTTCAGGAAGATTGTTGAAGGTGTCAACTCTACTCTTGACAGTGTTATTGTTCCGGTGAAAGAGGCACTGCGGGTTTCAAAAGAGTACTCTGAATATAATTTCAAAGCCCGGATGGATCCAAAACTCAATGTCGAAGGTGAATGGATCGAATTCAGGGATTCACTCAATAATATCGGATCCCAGATTGCCGGTGCAGTTGGGATGATTAATAATCAACTCCTTGACCTGGCTTCAAATGCAGAAGAGGCAACGGCAAGTATTGAAGAGGTATCAGAGGGTGCCCAGCAGATTGCCAGGAATGCAGGGAGTGTCAGTTCAAACTCGGCTTCAGGTGAGGATGGGATTGTTCAGGTTCTCAAGGCAATGGAAGATCTCAACATTACAGTAGGGGAGGTCTCACGCCGGGCAGAACAGGTTTCAACCACGGCAACGCTTGCAAACGATTTCTCTAAAAAAGGAGTTGAACTTGCTGAGCAGTCAGAAGGCGCAATGCAGGAGATAAAGCGTTCTTCAGAAGAGGTCGGTCAGATTGTTACGGAAATTAACAGACAGATGGAAGAGATCGGAAAGATTGTACGGTTGATATCAGATATTGCAAACCAGACCAATCTCCTTGCCTTGAATGCGGCAATCGAGGCTGCACGGGCTGGAGAAGCAGGTCGCGGGTTCGCTGTTGTAGCAGCGGAAGTCAAGTCACTAGCCCAGGATTCACGCCAGTCTGCAGAAAATATTGCTGATATGATCTCAACACTCCAGGATAAGGCCCGCAAAGCTAACGATGCTATGGGCAAGGCAGGGAGTGCTGTTGAGCAGGGAAGTGCTTCACTAGCTCAGACACTTGGTTCATTTAATCAGATCGTCGTATCTATAGACGAGATTACCAGAAATGCAACAGATGTAGCCTCAGCTTCAGAGGAACAGGCCGCTTCAGTTGAAGAAGTTACAGCAAGTATTCATGAGGTATCAGGGCTTATCCAGAGTACGACTAAAGATGCAGGGGACGCTGCCGCTGCAACAGAGGAGGCTTCAGCATCGATTGAACAGATCAGTAAAATTGTCAGCAATGTAAGTGGCATTGCAGATTCTGTATCGCATGAAATGTCAAAGTTCAAGGTTTGATCACTCTCCCGAATAGGGACAGACGATTCGGATGTCCTAAATCACTACATTTTTCTCCTGATAATTCCTTTTTACTCTATGTTCTGTCGTTTAACCTGGTTTCATCTCCTGATCTTCATCACTACGGCTTTACTCCTCTTGACACCTGTACAGGCACGTGATACAAATCACCCGACTTCTGAAGATATCAGCATGGCAGAATTTTTTTATCCCGATAACGCTGTTTCACATATTTATCATGCTAATCTCAACCCGACCTGGGTTCGAAACGATTCTTTCTGGTATATGGATCCCGGAAAGCAGACCACCATGTTTTTTCTTGTAAATGTCTCACAGAATTTCAGAACCCGACTACTGGATACTGACCGGCTGGTTGCATCCCTGTCTAATGTGAGTGGAAAAGAGATTGATCCCGCTCATCTTCCGATAACAAATATTGTTGTTCCACCAGATCTTAATTCCATCAGGTTTGATGCATTTGGAAAGACATGGTCATGCGATCTCTCGGTATATCACCTCTCTGACATGACGCTCCCTGCTGCTGTTCGTACTGGGCTTCCCTCACCTGATCAGCATTACATCGCTTATGTAAATGGCAGCAATCTCAATGTCTATGATACTACTGCGGGTGTCTCATCACAGCTTACAACAGATGGTACATCTGACTATTTTTATGGAAAGCGATCTGATACCGTGAGATATCCGGTCACTGAGGCGAGGTTGAACTCTTCTCCAACTCCGTATCTTGTCTGGTCGCCTGATTCAACAAAAATCCGCACCTTTAAAATCGACCAGCAAAATGTCAGCCAGTATTATCTTGTGCAGAATGCTCCTGAGAATGGTTCAATTAAACCAATTCTGTATTCATACCGGTTTGCAACTCCCGGAGATGCAGTTGTTCCTGAATATGAACCAATTACCATTGACGTCAGAACGCAGCAGATTATTTCGATGAACTGGTCTAGTCAGCCTGAAACTACCATGATGGATACAGACCAGGACGAATTATCCAAATGGAGCAGCAGTGGTGATATCTATACTCTGTATCTTGAACGTGGTGAGAAAACTCTCAAGCTGCTCAAAGAAGATTCCATAACCGGTGATGTTCACGATATTCTGAATGAAACCGGAGAAACATACCGGGAAGCTAATCTCCAGTATGCATCCACACCTAACTTTGCTGTTCTAAAAAATTCAGATATCATCTGGTTTTCTGAGCGTGACGGATGGGGGCATCTCTACCTGTATGATTCAAACGGTACTCTGAAAAATCAGATTACATCAGGACCCTGGGTAGTTCGTGATCTGCTTGCAGTTGATGAGAACTCTTCTACTGTTTACTTTACTGCCAGTGGAAAGGAGCAGGGAAACCCATATTACAAATACCTCTACCGGATTGGTCTTGATGGATCAGGCCTGACACTTCTCACTCCGGGAAATGCAGATCATGAGGTAACACTTTCACCTGATTTTACCAGTTTTATTGAATCATATTCCCGGACAGATCTTCCAACTGTTACTGATCTTAAATCGATAGACGGGACACTTCTGATGCATCTGGGAGCTGCCGATGATTCAGATATTACAGGCAGGGGATGGGTTTCGCCAGAGCGGGTAACATTCAAAGCACGTGATGGATCAACCGATCTGTATGGTCTCGTGTTCAAACCAACGAACTTTGATGAAACAAAAAAATATCCGGTCGTAGATATTGTATATCCCGGCCCATATACAATTGTGACTGCAACCCAGTATCCTTCAGATTCAGGCTGGAACTCAAAAATATTCTGGACTTGCCAGATGCTTTCAGAACTTGGGTATGTTGTTGTCACCATGGACGGACTTGGAACTGCGTACCGGTCAAAGGCATTTCATGATGTAAGTTATGCAAACCTGAGTGACTGTGGAATTGCTGACCACATTTCCGGGCTAAAGGAACTTGCATCCCGGTATTCCTGGATGGATATAAGCAGAGTAGGAATGTATGGAAAATCTGCAGGAGGATTTATGACTGCCCAGGCAATGCTTACGTATCCGGATTTCTTCAAGGTGGGTGTTGCTGCCTCTGGCGATCAGGATTGCCGTCTCTATGGCTCGTTCTGGGGAGAGAAATACGAAGGATATCCTGTCAGTGACCGGTACCTTGAGCAGGTCACTGCCAAAAAAGCTGCAAATCTATCAGGGAAACTTCTCCTCCTGACAGGGGATATGGATGATAATGTTCATCCTGCAATGACCATGCAACTTGCCGATGCTCTGCAAAAGGCCAACAAAACCTTTGACATGTTCGTGTTTACTAATAAGAATCATGATCTGAATTATGATCCATACTACTTACGAAAAATGATGAAATATTTTGTGGATAATCTGTAAAATCGGAGAAAAATGAATAATTATTTAAAGTGCCCTCATATCCTGGTATGTTCAGTTCTGGGATTTATCCTTTTATTTGTCATTACACCGGTTGCCGGAGAGATAGAGTACATTTCATCACCTGATGGAAAATGGATTGTAGAACAGTACAGGAATGGGAGTGGAGAGTTGATCTCACCTCTTTCTGATGCTCAAATTACTGCATCATTCCTGCAGGAGAATCTCATCGGCACAATGGGATGCAACGAATACGCAACTCAGTACACTGCAGCTGGTGGTGCAATGCTCATTCCCAGTTCCACTGTTACACAAAATTCCTGTTCTCCTTCCATAAAGGCCCAGGAAACTGAATATCTTGATAATCTCAAACATGTAGCATTATACCAGGTCAATGAATCCCGGCTCCAACTGTTTGATGATGATGAGGAACTTCTGGTTTCCTATTTTGCACAAAAATCAGGAAATTAAGGAACTTTAAGACCTACATTTTTTCGTGAGATATATGTAATTTTACGACCCTCATCTATTGATGATTCGCAAAGATAATTCTCGTCAGTTTTTATTTCTATTCTGTTTCACGATTCTCCTGATATTACCCTCTGCATCAGCTCAAGGTATTAACCTCACACCGGCTGGACAACTGGACTGGAGGATTGATCATGCTGTTGTTGTGGTTGATGATCTCAACAAATCTATAGATGAATTCAGAAATGCAGGTTATAGTGTTACATCAGGCGGTGAGTTTCCCGGAGCAGACACTCACAATGCACTGATCCCATTCGCTGATGGCAGTTATATTGAGTTATTTGCCCCGATGGATTTGTCCTTAAGTTATCAGATGAAACAGCTCATCGCCAGTGGCGAATTTGATAAAGCAATGAATGACCTGAATCCATTGGATAAGAGGTTTATGCTCCATCTGGCAGAAGGTCCTGGTCTCAGGGATTTTGCTCTCTCTGCTCCCGGAATCAATCTCACTGATGAGTCAACCAGTGCTACATTGAGTGGCTTGAATTTTTCCAGCCCTGTTGCCATGTCCCGGACAGGAGCGAGAGGAAATGTCTCCTATCACGTTATAGTTTCAGAATTTGAAAATCAGATGGCTTTTCCATTCCTCATCACTGACGACACTCCCCGGTCGTACCGGGTGCAAGAAGTCAATGCCAGTTATCATCCAAATGGAGCTACAGGAATCGGATCAATCTCCGTAGCAGCAGCCGATCCCTCATCAGTCCTGCCGTTTTATGACTCGCTTCTTTCAGGTGTTTCAAAAAATCAGACACAAAATGAGACCGTGTATGCACTCAATGGTTCATCTCTTTCAATACTTCAGAATTCAGACAAGTCATTAAAGGATGGTCCGGCCAGCATTATGATTAAGGATAGTGATGGAAAGATGATTATTATACCTTGAATCTTCCCATCTCCAGATTAATCCGGTCTGTTGCCTGTGCTACAATTGAGACTGACCTCGCAATCTGATCAAGTGCAGCAGAGGTCTCTTCTGTTGCAGCAGCCGAAGAAACTGCTTCTTCAGCGGTTTTTTTAACCTGATCTTCCACCTCATTTATATTGGCTGTAATCTCCTGGACTACAGCGGCCTGTTCTTCAGCAGCTGCTGCAACTGTAGACACGTGTTCTGATATCTGACCCACATGGGTTATGATCTGAGAAAATACATCAAGCGTTTCATTGACAGCCTTGTTTCCTGATACTACTTCGGTTGAGGATCTAAGCATTGCATTTGAGGCATCAGATGACTGACGCTGCAATGTTGTAATCATCGCTGTTATTTTCTCTGCTGATTGTTGTGATTCTATAGCAAGAGATTTTACCTCGTCAGCCACGACTGAAAAGCCTCTTCCTGCATCACCAGCTCGTGCTGCTTCTATTGCTGCATTCAGGGCAAGAAGATTTGTCTGGTCTGCAATGTCACTAATAAGTCGCACGATCTGACCAATCTGTTCCATCTGCCCTGACATCTCACTCATCGTTCTGTTACTTTCTTCAATTGATGAGGTTATGTTTCTCATCTTCTCTTCTGCCTGGTGTGCCAGCGTTGATCCCTGTGTTGATAAATCATCGGTTGTTCGGGTGATTGAAGCGACCGTGTCTGTCATTTCGGCAACGTTTGTGATGTTTACAGACAGATCATCCATTGCATGAAGAACCTGGCTTACACCTTCCAGGCTTGAATCCGCTAGTGCACTAACTTCACCTGAACTGGATGCCAATCTTGCAGAACTCGCAGATACTTCTTCGAGTGAAGCGTTTGTCTCTTCAATACTTCCTACCACCGACTCTATCTGTTCTTTTACTCCGCTGACTGCGCCCGAACTCTGCTCTCCGATCTGGTTCATTGCATCGCGAAGAGTTATGAATGACCCTGATACCGGAATTGCAGGATCAAACCGGGCAGTATAATCACCCGAGGCGTAGATTTTCGCAAGTGCCATTGTTCCATTTACAGGCTTGATGACAGCATCAAGAGTTTCATTAATTCCAGAGACGATCTTCTGGTATTCTCCCTGGAATTGCATGTGATCTCCTCTCACCTGCAAATTTCCTTCTGTGGCCTGATGTGCAAGATTGGTTACAATATCAACCATTTTTTTAATGGTATCACGCATCTGGATCATCGATTTTCCGAGAAGATCATGATCAGAAGAAACCGGGATATCTACAGACAGATCACCAGCTGCAATTCCATCAGCAGCGAGAGCTTTTCCCTGTAAACTTGAAAGCATACGTCTGAATGCATCTGCAAGTCTTCCAATCTCATCACTGCGTTCGATGATGATTTCATCTCCCAGTTCTCCCTCTGCAATAATATTGGCATGTGAAGTGATCTGCTCAATAGGCCGTGCAATCCCCTTTGCTGCAAAAAATAAAAGGAGAAGGCCGATAACAGTAAAAAAACCACCTATGAGCAGTAAAATCAGCGTATTCATTCTTGCTTCTGCAGTTGCGATATCAACCGGCACCGTAAGAATAACTGACCATGGTTTTTCTGAATTTCCTATCTGCACCGGTGTATATGCAGTAATAGCACCCTGTTTTTCTGAAACATCATTTCTCCCTTTTTGTATATCCGAAAGGATCGATTGAGCCTGTCCTGAAAAGGGGAGTGAAGCGTTACCCAGGGCTTTTCCCACTGTATCTGGATACCCAGTAGCGCCGGTTACAATCCCATCGTTTGAGATGAAATAAATTTTTGCTGTATTTTCGTAGGCATGCACACTATCTGCAAGCCCCTGAATATTTTCAAGCGGCACATCAACCCCGGTAATTCCCACAAATTTTCCATCCACGAGAATAGGCACTACTACAGATGACAGCAGGATCTTCCTACCCTGAATCTCCCATGGGTAGGGCTCGGTGACATATTCTTTTAGAGATTTTTTAGGAATCTGGTAGAACTCACTCCCTTCTTCTCCTTCATGAAAACTATACACTTTGTCAAGTTTTGGCTTTCCTGCAGTATCCCTTGAGTAATATGCCATGAACTGCCCGGTTTCATCAGTTCCTTCTTTTCCCTTATAGTTTGAATCCTGCCCATCCCAGACATTAGGTTCAAGGACAATGTAAATCCCGTTATACTGGACATACTGATTCATCAGCCCATAGATCATGGCCTGGATATCTTCACGTGAAGGTTTTTTCCCGGTTTCAAAAGATCCTTTTATTGATCCTGCAAGAGTTCTATCTACCTCAAATGCACGGTTAATTTCATCTTTGAGAATGATTGCCTGATCAGATGAGAGAGATTTTACCTGAGTAAATGAGCCCTGTACAGAAATCGTATACTGGGACATACTTGCATACCCGATAATCGCACAGGATACGATGACAAGGGCTATTGCCCCAAAGAAAAGAATCTCATGTCTGATTGATTTGAAGTGTAGTTGTCTCATTTTTTTATCCTTTTTCTGATGGTTTTCAGAGTGTGTGGTTCAGGACTATCCACACAGGATGAAAACCAAAGATTAAACACCGAATATCAAGTCAATACTCTGTCCAATGCGAACATATCCCTTTGGGGTCACCTATGAATGCGGCAGTTCCCATTGTAAGCATTCAGAAGATCATCCATCGTTTGGTTATTTAAAATAGATGTTAATAACAAAAAGTTCGTGACATTAAAATAATAATGATCAGTTATTCTTTCTGAAAAAAGATGGAAATAATTCTCTTTTTCCCGGAATCCTGAGTGCAGCCCAGTATTCATCGATAAAATCCGTGTCAACCAGAAGATCGATGTATCCCATTTTTTCTGCAATACTGATTGCCCGGTCCCGGTTATCTATTGAAATAAGTGATTGATAAGCACCAGACAGTGATCCGTTACCGATCCTGTGATACTCTGCATGTGGAAACTCTGGAATGATTCCAAATTCGGTCAGTTTTTCTATTGAACCATATGTACCAAAGGCTCCGGCAAGATATACGTGTTTGATATCTGTGATCTTGATCCGGTATTTCATCATTAGAACGCTGATTGCTCCACAGACAGCAGCCTTTGTATCCATAAGATATGCCATATCCTGCTTTGTGATCACGATATCTCGCCCGGTTCCTGATTTCTCTGCAGGAACAAGCACATATCCGGGACCATCTTCAGTGTTTCTTACCCCTGGAGCACCTTCAACAAACTTTCCGGTAAAGTCAAGAATCCCGGCAGCAGCCATGGCTGGTGCTGCATCGATGATACCTGATCCGCATATACCTTTAGGCAGTGTGTCACCAATCACCCTGATTACTGCCTCACCGGTTTCACGTTCTATCGATGCATGTTCTATTGCCCCGAGCATCGCCCTCATTCCGCATCGAAGCCCTGCACCTTCAAATGCCGGTCCTGAAGCACATGATGTTGAGACAAGCCAGTCCCGGTTTCCAAGCACGATCTCGCCATTTGTTCCAAGATCGATGAGGAGTGAGAGGTCTTCTGACTGATCGATCCCTGCAGTGATCAGATCTCCCACTGCATCTCCCCCGACAAATCTGCTCACTGCAGGCAAACACCAGATCCATCCTTTCTTATGAATCACGAGACCAGATTCCTGAACTCGCATTAGGATTGGCGTTGTGGAAATTTCAACATCAACATAGTCAAGAGGACTTGGATCAATCCCAGCAAAAAGCCAGCACATGACGGTATTTCCCCCGATACAACAGTCAACTACTGCATTCTGATCGATCCCGGCATCAGAGATCAGTCTGCCGATCGCTTCGTTGATACTACCAATAGCTGCAGACCTGAGAGATGCCAGACCTGAAGGAGTGCGACCAATTACAATCCGGGTTACGAGTTCCTCCCCATACGTGATCTGTTTGTTTAATGCGGATGCCCGGGCCAGGATCTTTCCTGTGCTGAGATCCACGAGAAGGGCTGCGACGGTTGTCGTCCCGAGATCGATAGCAACTCCATATGCTTTTGGAATACTCTCTGAATTATTGATCTCAATAACTTCGGGCGACCCTCCGGTAGTCGTGATAAGAGCCGATACTGGCTCAGATGATGCCAGGATTCTGGTGATAATTTCAGTGCTGATCTGCGGTTTAACACCTGTATACCCAGGCAGACGAATCGATGGTCCGAGTATGGCAGATGGTCCGTCTTTTACCACCTGAACCTGAAACCATCTTCCAGCTGGCTTAAACTCCCCTTCATTTACTTCTGATGTGAGCAGAATCTGCGGTTGATCAATCCGTGATTCTACCGGTATGGTAAACTCAGCATCTGACCAGACTTTTGTCAGACAGGCTAGTTTATATCCGTGTCTTCTCTCTCCTGGACTGAGGCACTGCGAGCAGATATCCTTATCCTCTGAACAGTCCCCCCTGATTCGGATGATCCTGCATTTACCACACTGTGCTTTTCCACCACAGATAGCCTCAAACTGGATCCCTGCCCCCCTGATGGCATCAAGCACGGTCTTTCCGGCAGGCACGGTTACCATCCGGCTCATCGGGTTGAAGAGGATCGTTACAGTCTTTTCCACGTATCGATCTCCCTGCGGTACACTCACGAAAAAAAGTTAATTCCCTTCTTGAGGAGGCCAGTGTTCACGGATCATCTTGCCAATTCCTGAAGAGTCACGGGGACCGACCAGGATCTGCCAACCGCTCGCCTCTTCAGTCTCTCCTGAAAGTCGTGCAGCGAGCCCGGGCAGGATGAGATATCGGTGAGTAACCTTTTCTTGGACGCCAGAATTTCGTAGTGCATCACCAATCTTCTCAGCGTTCAGATACCGGCCTGCAACCGCTGCTTCGACAGAAAGACCACCGGTTTCTGTGACAATGAGGTAACAGTCAATCTTTGCAGCCTTGATATCTGATTCAACAGTAAAGAAGGTCAGGGCATAGTTTGAAGTTATAAACACTGGTGCATCAGGCCCTGGATTGCCAAATATCCTCAATCCCGGTTCAACAGATACTGGCTTTCGTGGATCAGTATAGAGGCCAAATCTCCAGATGAGCTGAGGAAGCACGGCCCATCCGTCAAGACTATGCATGATGAGCAGATCTGCATATCTGGTCATCAGGATTGAAGCTGTGTATACCTCTTGCCACCGGTTTACCTCATCACTCAGTTCCTGCCCGGTCCAGACAGAAATGGGTGTTCCAAGAATTGGAAGACCGAAGAGTGAATCCCCATCCCTGCATGCTGCCTTCCTGATCGCAGTGAAAGAGAAGACAGTTCCGGCAAGTCCTTCATCTCCGAATGTTCCGGGATCAAGCACAATATCTGTAATCCCACATGCCTGGAGAGTTTTGACCAGAGATCGGAGGAGTGAAAGATCTCCTGGGGCAGAGGCAACCAGCGGGCATCCATGACTTACCGCGAGATCTGCCATTGCTCTCCAGTTCTTAGAGGTTGCAGCATAGATTAGGGGATGTCTGTTTCCAGCCACATCAAGTCCTGCCTTCATCACTCCGGGATCATGGGTACAGAGGATAAGGGGGAGATCAGAGCTTTCAACTACCACTTTCACTGCTGCTTTAAATCGGTCTACGTCACCGGTCACTGACCTTACTGCGATTGCATCCAGAGTAAGTGTCCTGCCAATATATCCGTATGAAAATCCGGCTATCTTGTGAACACGTGCATTTATCGCAGCAGCGTCCATGTCGTCAGATACATCAATTGCAATAGGTGGTGGGTACTGGTACGTAAACTCATGACGCTGGAGAACGTGTTTTCCCCCGACTGTAATTTTTCTGTCTGACCCTATTGTTATTGCCTTCACTGGCGGTGCAAGAAGTTCCTGCAGTTTTATAAAAGAGTCTTTGTACTGACTGTCATGAATCGGAGGACATCCCCCGGCCACTGCTTCACCATTGACTACCTTTGTAGCAAATGCCATACAGTTTGGGACACCACACTCACCACAATTTGTTCGTGGAAGGAGTTTGTACACGTCAATCGGGCTGATCTCTCGTATCCCTTTCTTCTTTTCTGACATGTTGCCCCCTAAATTCTGGCAGTCACCCATGACGCATCAGTTGCTCCTTTTGCTGCAGTTCCTGCGATCAACCTGGATGATACATCACGCATTGTTGAGACTGCAAGTGGATGCATCATCAGGAAGAGATCCACTCCTGCAAGAAGCAGTGTCAGGCTCCCTATTGTCTCCCAGATAGGGCCACGAAGATCTCCTGATCCATATTCTGGTCCTAGATCCATCCATGCCTCACGTGCTGACCAGGCGTTTGTCGCTGCTGAGATCGTTGGATGCTGTAACTCAACATCTCCCATGAGTCCTGCAGTTCGCGCCCGTTCATGGATCGTAAATGAGTATTCAAGACCATATCCAAGAGCAACTGTTGTCAGGTCGTTTAGGATACGATCTGCAGGGAAGAACTGGTACAGACGTCTGTTCAGTTCCTTGGCGCTGTTCAGATCAAGACCGGTAAAAGCAAGGATACAGTGGCCATGCTTATCTGCTGCTTTTGCCACCGGTTCCAGGGTTTTTACTTCAGCCATATCAGATGTCACTGAGTTGAGGAGGAGTCGTTCCCCTTCTGCCATCTCTGCTATCTCAACAAAAGTCTGTGCATCCTTCTTTGGATCACCACATCCGCCGATGATGATCGGTACATCCACAGCCTGAAGTACATCCTCTACTGTCTTTGCCGCTTCCCTCGGACTGGCATCAGAGATGAGAGGGTCGGTGCTGAGCAGATGAACAGTGACCATGTCTGCACCATATTTCTCAACATTCATTTGTGCCCAAGCTGCCGGATCGTTGATAACCTCCGTGAGATGGTTTTTGAGAGCACGTGGCATGGGAAACGATGTATCAAAGACATCCATGGCAATAACCGGTGGATGAGCTGGTGGCACTTTTGGATCAGTAAATGGCGGAGTTCGTGCACCACCCACCGTTATTGTCTTTCCCCTGCTCCCTCCTTCTCCTTTTGTTGCACCGAGTGTAACTTCCCGGATACGTGCAGGATATGACTCAGGTATTGGTGTGAATGGTTCAGTCAGAAGTTTTTCCGGCCATTTTGATCGATCAATGATGGAAACATCATGGGGAGGTATGGCACCAGGCATTGTAAGACCTGGAAGATAAACTGTTGATCCTCCAACCGGAATTGTCAGTTCCAGTTCTGCCAGATCCAGTTCAACATTCTCGAGAATTATCTCTCGTCCTGCCAGGAGTTCTGCAATTCCGGGTCCCAGAAGCCGGAGTAGTCCGGAGAGTTCTGACTCATCCATTACTGTTTCCTCCTTTCCTTTCAGGCTCTATCGGTCTTATGATCACCTTTTCAGCAAATATCTTTGCATTCTTTAAAATGATCTTTACTCCTCCGGCAGTAATTGGCAGTTCTCCTGCTACAAATACTGGTTTCTGCCCTCCCTGAACGAATGGGGATCCTTGATCCTCTGATCCAGGGGTATTGATATCTTCAATTTCCGACGATGCCCATTGAAGAGCCAGAGGATGAGACATTTTTATGAGAAACTCTTTGAGTGATGGAATATCTGTTGAATCTGTCTCTGTTGCTATTTTTTTGGAAATGTCTTCTGGGATAAACCCGGAGAGACTATCTTTGATCTCTTTGGGCATCCACACGATGGCGTTCCATCCCCCGTCAGCACAAAGGAATTTTCTGGATCTCATATACTCCAGTGAGATGCCATGAAAACCTTCCACCTGTCTTCCACCGGCGGTTGAATCTGCAAGAGTAGAAAAAGCCAGGCCATTTACGGTAGGTCCAGGGAACCTGCGATGCACGATCCCAAATCCTTCAACTTCAGGAATATAGAATGCGATGGCTTCAAAGCAGCCGCAGGAGGTATGCGGGTATCCGAATGCAGAATAGAGGTAAACCCTGTTTACCTCACCCATCGACCTTTTTTTAGCATGCTCGTTTATCCCTGAGTATTCCCCCTTGTCTGGATCAATGCAGGCATCTTTTGCAATAGGAAAAATCGGCCCTTCAGGATCCATACGGGCTGCGGCCCTTCCATCAAACCAACTGATAGCTCCGCAGTTTGCGTACCGTTCTGGTGTAATAACACAGATATGTGATGGTGCAAACGACTGGCAGAGGGCACATCCATAAAATGTGTCAACCTGCTCATCAGACAGACCCCGGGCACGTGCATCTCTTGATTCATACCGTTCACGTGCCATGGCATAGCAGGAGTTGAAATCCTCACCTGCGGTTATGAAGGTGATCTGGATCTTCTCAATAAGAGCCAGTTCGCTCCGGTAAAGCCTTTCAATTGCTTTACCAATGTAAACGAAACTATCAAGTCCTTTCGCATAGGATTTTTTCCCGATTCTAATCCAGATATCATATCGCTGGTTGAGATGCATGACACCCTGGATGTAGTTCATGTACTCGTGAATCCGGCGTTCAAGGACTCCTTCAAGATCCTCTTCAAGCTTCGATCCTGCTACCTCGACAAGGATACCAAACCTGGCATGAGATCCCGGAGGGATATCTTTGAGATCAGGCCCGATGACTGATATTTTACCGTCTTCGATTGCATCGGGGTTTCTGACCAGCACAATCTCAAACTTCTGGTCGACCTTTGGACCTCCAAGCTCGACCTGCATGTCCTCTTTTCTGATCCTCTCTCCTTCAAAGACCAGCCCAACTTCTACCGGAATGTCTTCAAACATGCTTTTCCCCATTTTCAAGTAAAACTGCGGCTGCCTGCAGTTGTTTTTTCCATGGATCTACTGCAATATTCCCAAATGACCAGGTTGCATGCGGTTGATATTTTCTATTCAGATTTATTGTATTTAGGTGTGGTGCCGAGTTTCGAAGTCCGGACAGAATTGTCCAGCAGAATGAATAGGGAATTGCAGCAAACAGCACAAGATCATACTGACCCAGATTATCAAACCCTTTCCACTCCGGGTCTCTGAGTCGATCGGCTATCTCCATCCCTCCCATAATAGCTTCTATACTGATTCCATGACTGATAAGTCCCTTTACTGCAGGAGATGTTCCCAGTACCGGGATGTGCCTGACACGTGAAACAGTACTTATAAATCCGGTTAATGATTCACAATCCGGACTTGTTGCTGCAATTTCGTGTCCGATGATGAATATTGGCCGTTTCACCCGATTTAGAAGTGCAACAATGACTTCGGGTTTCCCGATAACTGATGCATGGGATGTTCCTCCCATCTCTGCCCGTATCCAAGAATCATCCCCTGCCATTTTTGTTACTCCTTTGCATCCCGTATTTGTGATTTTAGCATGGTTGGATTTGGTATCGGTTGTTCGTTGTATCCTTTCTGCTCAAGGATGGGAAGGATCTGCTCTTTCATCGTGATTGGGATATCAGCCTGTGACCTGACAAAGAGGTTGAGGTCATCAGGCATCTGGTCATAAAGGCGCCTGTACAGATCAACGTAATTGGTAAGTTTCATTGATCTTCCCCGGGAAGTGTCATTTGGTCGCATGCAGAGTTTTGCAGCAAGCGTCATTGCCTCTTCCGGAGTTTCTGCAGCAATAAAGAGGTGTTCAGGTACAGGGCCTACCTGTACCTTCTCACCGGTCCGGGAATCATACACAAACCAGTCTTCTGGTTTATCCTTCCTCCCAAGAAGCATACGTCTGTACTTCGATCCATGAGGGCCTACGATGACCGGAATGCCAAGTCGCCAGAATCCAGCTGCAATTGCTGCTGCTTTCTGGGACATTGCTCCCCAGGCTATTCCAACAGCCCCGACACGGTTATACACGTAATCTGCAATCTCTTCGTAATTGCCCCGGAGACTCCGTTTTGCAAATATACTTGCAATCTTAATGGTTGCACCGGCAATATGAGCATTTGAGACACAGGATCCAACGTTCACGATTCCTCCGGCATCGAACCGGCCATGAAACTCTTCGTATGGTGTCTGTCCGTCTTCATTGCGGTACATCCCGATAGCCATTGCCGAGCAGCCTGAAGTGACAACGATATATCGCCGCCGGGCAAACTCCCGTGCCATATCAGCGACTTCTTTAGCCCCGTTCCCGTAATTTGCGCAACCGATAAAAGCCACAACGCCCGGGATCTCACCGAGAACTATCGGGCCTCCAACCTCCCTGATCTCGATATCCTGGATTGCACCACGGCCTGCCCTTACATTAAACCGTTCGGCACAAATCTGGGTTTCAGCAGCAGAGAGTATTGCACTATGGACCGGAATTTCCTTGGAACAGACATCTTCGCATTTCCCGCAACCGATACAGGAATCATAGAGAGAGGCTAGTGCAGATAAATCTCCATCTCCTGCCTGTTGAACTGCGATAGCAAGGGGCATCGAAGCCGGGCATACTCGTGAACACTCCTGGCATCCTTTACACCGTTTTGCCAGTTCAAAAAGATCTTCTATTGGTGGAATAGCCCTGAAATTTCTTCCTTTCTCTTTTACTGCTATAGCAGTCCGGACTGCCACTTCACCAACCTTTTCTGGATCAAGAATAAGAACCCCTGGTGTCTTACCGCTGAGAAGGTCTTCAATAATCGCCTCAGGTTCATCCCCTGTCCGGTCTGGAAGGCCAGAGCAGTTCATGGAACTGGTTGCGATGAGTGGTGCATAAATCTGTTGTGCTTCAATGAGCAGATCAGCCCTGACACATTGTTCATCTACTACAATCACATCCGGAACACCGCTTCTGATATAGCGGAGTTGCCATGATATCGGCCCGATGATCTTTGCGTTTGGATCATACCGGGTCAGGTCCACCGCAGTACAGCATATCCCGGTGATCTCAATTGTTCCGCTTAAATTCTGCTCTCTGGCATAGTCGATAATTTCGATTGCTGGAGGAACATTGTGCCCTACAACAAGGATAACCGGTTTTTCAGCGTCAACGGTTCCAAGTCCAAGTTCAATGAGTGATGCATCAGGGTCTGCTTTCGGGAATGAGAATGCTGATATCTGGGCAATATCTGCAACCTCGAGACCAACATGATCCATGGTCCCGGCATGGAAGACTTTGGACTCAAAGTCTATAGCATCACCTTCCTGGCCGGTATGTGCAGCTGCAAGGAGTTCGGTGGTCTGGCGTTCGCAGTAATCGAGAACGATCTCAAGATCTCCGAGTGTGGTTGGTTTGATTCCACAGACTAGCCTGATGATTGGTGCTTCAGTCTCGATAGAATTTCCACCAATATCAAGGAGATGGCGTCTGCCATATGTTTTGATAAGATGCGTTACGAGATGACGGGCATGACTAATATGGGTTGCAGCGCCAATACAGGCTGCAAGTAGTACGATTCTGGATTGTTGTGCTTCCATCCCAATACCGCAGGCACCCTTTTTTCCTCCTGACAGGTCGCACTTTCCGTATGTACAAAGGCAACATAGGTCACAGAATGGGAGATATAAGGGTTTATACCGGGAAAGAAGCATCCGATCCCAGTTCCTGAGATCAGTGTGCGAAGGCATTGGTGTTGGCCCTTCATCCTCATCCCACTGGTCACCACGCAATGATCCTATGGAAACCTTAAGGTTCTTTAGTGATGCAGCGCTGGACTTCAGGTCATCCAAGGTAAGTGTAACGTTTTTCCTGTTCACAGTCATCGGCTAGTATATTCTGACTGTACATTAGGAGGACAGGAGTTAATTAGCGTATACCCTCTTGGGAGGATATGGTAATTTCTGCTATGAGAAATGATCGGAAAACTTGTGAAAACTTCAAAAAAGGGATTATTAGGGTTTCAGAGTTTATACTCTGAATCCGGAGTTGTAGGTGAAGGCCTTCTGCAGGGTCTTGATTCCACCGGTTACTTCGGTGTTGTCTTTCCAGCTGTTGGTTGCAGAGGTCTTGTTCCAGGTTGCTGCACCATCTGATGTTGTTCCATCACGTGCATAGTTGCTGTCGCCACCGTCACGGGCTTCCATAATGCTGCCTGCGAAGACGGTCTTAACAGTACCCTCTGCAAAGCCGCTTCCTGAGTTTGCATCAGGGGTAACTGCAATCTGGTAGTTCAGGCCTGCTGGTACATCTGCGGTCTCAGCGACTGCACGGATCTGTCCCTTGGTTGAAACCTGAGCGCTGTTAACATTGACGAGGCTGCTCTTTGCAGAGACAATGTTACAGAATGCTGGCAGGATGCTTCCATTCAGGGTTGAGAAGACACAACGGATGTTGTTATCTGCATTTGCGTAGTTACCTGCAACTGAGAGAGTGTACTCTTCCTCACCAACAAGGTGTGCACCTTCGGTGCTGGCGTAGGTCAGAACCTTCTGTGACTCAATGTTGTAGAGACCAGATCCCTGGTTCTTTGAGTTGAAGTCGAAGTTCTTGTTCTCTGCGAGCTTACCACCATTGGTCAGGATTGCATCCTTGTAGGTAACATCAGAGATTGACTGACCTGCTCCCAGAATACCGGTTGGGATTTTTCCTGGATTTGCAATAACCCAGGACATGGTTGACTTATCATCAACTGCACCAGTGGCATCGATAACGGTGTCAATGGAGAAAATCTGGTTTTCAGGGGTTGCGTTTGGAAGGCGGTCTGCTGCTGCAAAACCGACGATTGCCACAAGGGCAACCAGTGCAATAGTTGCGATGTATCCGAATTTCATTACAGTACTCCTACAATTATGCTGATACTCTATGCATCAACTTGTATCAATTATTCATCAAAGAATAAATGCTTGCTGGGGTCAACAGGAAGGCCTCTTCCACCTATTATATATATCCTTTATGAATTTCATGACTATATGAATTCGAAAATACCAAAACGAATATTTTAGAATTGATTGGAATTTTATGAAACTGATGCATGGGGAGATTTCATCTTAAATTCATTAGTATCCTGCATTTTCCAGAATTTTTTTAACAGATAATGGTCCTGGAATATCTAAAGGCAACCCAATCAACGGAAGGCCTTCAATTACCCGGTTAGCGACTACTTCATCATATTCGATCTTTCCCAGGTATCGGATCTCACTGATCTCTTTTGCACGGGAACCAAGTTCTTGCGGAAACAGAAATCCTCCAATACTGGAAAAATTTTTCCAATGAATTCCCGACTCTTCTGCAACTCTTTTTGCCCGGATCAGGTGAGAGAATGATTTACTGGATGGGCCGATGACATCAAATATCTCATCCACATCGGCAGTAACCCGGCGGTTCAAATGTTCAAGGCCACCAGGAGCATCGATGAGGACATATTTGTACTGTTTGGTCAGTCTTGAAAGTGCATCCCGGAGCGCTGCATCGGGCATGCAATAGCACCCTTCTACCCATTTAGTTCCAAGAGCAAGGAAATCAAAGTTTTTCCCCTCGTAGAGTCCGTCTCTCCATATCCGGTGCTCGATTCTTTCTGAGGGAGCAACTCCTATGGTAGTTCCACCTTTGCCGATGAATGTATCTTCAAGAAGTTCGGCTACCGTCTTACGTCCTTCTGCTTCAAGATCCACTCCAATCATCTCCCCAAGATTCTGATCGGGATCAAGATCGACGAGCAAGAGTGGAGTGTCCCCTTTCCTGATGAAATAATCAGCCATCAGGCTTACAAAACTTGTTTTGCCGGTACCTCCCCGGCCCATTGTGACAATAATCTTCATGGTACTATCAAATGTTAGCCGGACAGAAAATTCTGTTCAAGGGACTCGGCAAGAGTTTGAACTGCTGTCACCGCTTTATATTCTGTTTCTGTTATCACTGGCTTTCCTATCATTCCTGATGCGAGAATATCCTGATCATATGGAATATATGCCAGGATCGAAACATTATGTTCTTTGGCTGATTCACGGATTCTGTTCTCCACGTCCGGGCCGGTCACTCTATTTGCTATATATGCAATGTTTGGTATTCCTGACGGCCTGGCAAGGTCTGCGATTCTCCCTGCAGTTATTAATGATGCCTGATGTGCGTCTGTTATGATTAAGAGGATATCAACATTCTTCGCAGTTCCTCTCCCCAGATGTTCCACTCCTGCCTCCATATCCATAATAAGGATTTCATTACGCTCGACAATGAGATGAGACATCAGTGTCCGGATGAGGTTATGAGCCGGACATGCACATCCTGATCCCATTGCCCTGACCATTCCCATAACAAGGAGTTGCACTCCGCATGGGGTAGAAGCAGCCTGAGATGATACAATGTCATCAACAGTATATGATAATTTAAAGACGCCCGGAAAATCAGTTTTTGTCTTCTCATCAATGAGGATTTGGTTTTCTGCTATCGGAAGAATCCGGGATGCCTCTTCTGGTGACATACCAAGCATAAGGGCAAGGTTTGGTGATGTGTCAGCATCTATTGCGATGGTTTTCAGGCCTTTTGCAGCATACATGCAGGCAAGTGTTCCGGCAATGAAAGTCTTTCCGACTCCACCTTTTCCTGCTATTGCTATCTTCATTGTTATTACCTATGGCTCGTATCTGTTTACCGTTCAATATGATGGTTATTCATAGAGTACCCCTGAAATTATGACCCCTGATAAAAACCTCTTCTTGGGGTCTGATTTTCATTTGAAAAGTTTATTATGTTGCAGTAAGAGTTATTCGTATGGATCCGAGTCGCATCGTTGTATACCTTATTATTTCTCTTGTAGTTTTTCTGTCTTCCCAGGGGTGTTATGCAGAATCTGACAATGGCAGCCAATTAGTCGGAAACGTTATTTCTGCTGATACTTTGAACCAAAATCTATCCCAGAATCCGGCAGGGGTAGACATCCTTCATCTACTGAACCAGTCAGGGTCAAGTGGAACACCTGCATCTGTCAGGATTATCCAGGTAAATCCCGGAGCTGTATATACTCCTGGTGCAGCCAATTCTGCTCCCGATACATTATATCTGATTTCTGGAACTGCCAGGGTATCAGCTGATACCTCATCTGTTAATGCAAAGTCCGGGGATGCAGTTGTTGTTCCAGAAGGATCTTTGTTCGACATAGAAAGCATCGGAAATGAGACTCTTACCTTTATATCTGCTCTTTCATCACCGGTTCAGGTTCAGGAAACAGAAAAACAAAGTATGTATGTAAAATCACCCGGTGAGGTTACTACAGTTATCCTTGGAAATGAGACTGATAACACTAGTTTTAATGTAAGCAGGATTCTTGACACAAATGGCGATGCTCTTCCGTTATCATATGATTTAGCTGTTGTTTCTGTACCGGCAGGGCATACAATCGGATCTCACTACCTGGATAGCGGAGAGATTGGATACATGCTTGAAGGATCAGGTGAAATAACGATCGGGTGTGCTGTGCATACTATTAAAAAAGGGGATGTTTTTTTCATTCCTTCAAAGGCTGTACAGAAACTGATTGCTTCAGCAGACCTGAAATACGTCCTTCTCACTGATCCCTTTTATAAACCCGGTGAAGATTTTCCAGTTTCATCATCCTGTTAAACCCGGATACCCTTTTTTCATTTTATCTGAATGGACAGACAATAGCATCCTGTTTTCGGC
Source organism: Methanospirillum lacunae (assembly GCF_003173355.1). Taxonomy (NCBI): domain Archaea; kingdom Methanobacteriati; phylum Methanobacteriota; class Methanomicrobia; order Methanomicrobiales; family Methanospirillaceae; genus Methanospirillum; species Methanospirillum lacunae. The sequence goes on from NZ_QGMY01000008.1 coordinate 528,272, forward strand.
ATGCATCACATGACGTACATGCTGCTTCAGAGTCAGGATGTTCCTTCCATGTCTGAACCAGGTTCGGCTCCCTGATGAATGGCCGGGACATGGAAAAGTAAGCAATATTTGTAGCATTAAGAATTTCATTCATGACAGCCGGATTCCTGTTCATTCCTACCATGATTACCGGAGTTTCTATCAATTTTGCAATCGTGGCTGCGTAATCTCTGAATACGGATTCTGAATATTTTCCCCTTGGTGGAAGAGGGAGTCCTTTCCCGGCTCCACCGGTGATCTCAATTCCATTAATTCCTCTGGCTGATAACTGGGTGCATGTATATTGGCAGGCTTCAAAAACCCCGTCATCTTCACCCTCAAAATCTCCACAGTTGATCTTGATAAAAATCCCAAACTCAGTACCAACCCTTGAACGAACCTCGTCATAGATCTCTAAAATAAACCTGCCCCGGTTTGCAACCGAACCTCCGTACATGTCAGTTCGTGTGTTCTTTTTTGAGCTTAAGAACTGGCTTAAAAAGTACCCATGCCCTGCGTGTATCTGTATTCCATCAAAGCCTGATTTTTTCGCTCGTATTGCTGCCTCACCATATGTCCGTGAGATCGCGTATAATTCATGAAGGGTGGACCCTCCGGGTGTCTGCCAGTCTCCACCTCTTCCAACAAAGGTAATCTGCATAACAACCGGAACGTCATGCTGATGAATCATTGAGGTCATCTCATGATACCCGGGAATAAGTGAGTCGTCAGCAATACTCATCATACCCGGAAGACCAGTGGGATCAGGAACTATGGTGGTTGCTCCGGTGATGATCAACCCTACCCCTCCCTGAGCGAGTTCATCATAGACTTTGATCAGGCGTTCGGTGGGCTGACCGGACAGATCAGCCATTGCTTCCCAGGTGGCTGATCTGACAAATCTGTTTTTCAGAGTTAGAGGACCGATTTTTGTTGTATCAAACAGGGTTCGCATGATTTATTCACCTATCATAGTTTGGGGAATATTCTGTTCCCTCTCTGTCGGATGGGTTATAATTGGTTGACCTCCTGTAATCACACCCACTCCTAGAATGCGTTCTATTACATCCAAGAAAGAAAATTGTGAGAGGTTTCTCATTACTATCTTTTTCATAGTGATGGTATTTGTATGGGTCAGATTCTTACTGGTTACCCTGGGAAGGCAGGGATACCCAGTTACTAGTCGGACAGTGAGATGATTTGCCGGATTTCCAGTTTCATGAAAACTAATCAGATCATTTTCTTTGTCATTACTTTTTGTTGGAACATGATCCACAGACTTCAATTCAGTAGCAGTTTCCGGTTTTTTGGAACCCGGTTAAATCATCCACTACATAAGGAAATTTTCTTCTGAATTATCGCCAGTCCGTAGATCACAATATAGATATGTACTGAATGTGAACACTCGGTCATTACTCTGTATTTTATTAGCAGGATTTTGTTCAGTTTAAAAAATGTAAGGAGAGGTGATGAGATTTTATGAAGACCGTCTTTGTACGGCAGGATAGGTGTGTCGGATGCAGGCATTGTGAAATTGCCTGTGCTGTCGAACACTCGGAGAGTAAGGACTTATTCCAGGTTTTTACCGAGGAAAAACCATCCCATCCGCGCATTCACGTCGAATCCGTGGATAATTATCTCTCGTTTCCCAACCGGTGCAGGCATTGTGACCCTGCTCCCTGTATGCAAGTCTGTCCGACACGTGCATTGAGCCGGGACGAGGCGACCGGTTCAGTTCTGGTATCATATACCCGGTGTATTCAGTGTAGTGTCTGTGCTATGGCATGTCCGTTCGGGATCATCACGTTTCAGCAGGTCAGGCAGCTGGAGAGTGATCGGGAGGTCAATGCAAAGTGCGACAATTGTATTGGACGGTTATCAGAAAACCGGATCCCGGCATGTGCAGAGGCATGTAAAACCGGAGCCCTTGAGTTTGGTGACGTGAACGATCTCATTAAAGAGACAAGGGCTGACCTGACCATGAGGCTCATCAGGTCACAGGGTTCGGACATACAGGGACCGGCAATGCCGGATAATATTCGGGCATATAAAGCAGTTATGGAGACTATTGCCAATCTTTGAGGATTTCAGGGAGAGAAGATTATGTTCAGTTCGTCAGATATTAAACAGGAAGCAGAGAAGCGGGCACTGGATACAACCGACCAGGAGATCATCGGAAAGGCAATAGAAGACGGCATTGAGACTGCATGGGAACGGTTCGCCCTCCAGCAGCCACAGTGTGGGTTCGGACAACTCGGTGTCTGCTGTAATAATTGTGCGATGGGGCCGTGTCGGATCGATCCATATGGAGGAAAACCATCACACGGAGTTTGTGGAGCGAATGTCGACACTATTGTCTCCAGAAACCTGCTCGATGATCTCTCGGTCGGTGCAGCTGCACACTCAGACCATGGCAGGGAAGTTGTTGAGGTTCTGCTTGAGACAGCAGAGGGGAAATCTGAAGGCTACCGGATCTGCGACGAAGAAAAACTGAAACGGGTCGCTGAAGAGTACGGAATCGGGACTGCCGGGAGATCAAAAGAGGATATTGCAAAAGATCTCGCCCTTGGAATGCTCGCAGAGTTTGGGAGTGTTAAGGGCTTTATTCAGATGGCAGAACGAGCTCCGGATAAGACAAAAGCGATCTGGACAGAGTTTGGCATTACTCCACGGGGAATTGACCGGGAGATCGTGGAAGCTATGCATCGTGTCCACATGGGGGTAGATGCAGACTTCATAAATATTCTCCTTCATGCAATGCGAACCGCCCTTGCAGATGGCTGGGGAGGATCGATGATTGCCACCGATTGTTCTGACATTCTCTTTGGCACTCCAAAGCCTCTGACCTCCTGGGCAAACCTTGGAACACTAAGCACAGACAAGGTGAATGTTGTCCTTCACGGTCACAATCCTCTCCTGTCAGAGATGATCGTTCAGGCAGTCGAGGACCCGGAACTGAAAAAGTATGCAATTGAGAAAGGAGCTAAAGGGATCAACCTCGTTGGAATGTGTTGTACCGGCAACGAACTTTTGATGCGTAGTGGAATCCCGATTGCAGGGAATGTTCTCGACCAGGAACTTGCGATTGCTACCGGAGCCGTCGAAGCGATGGTGGTTGATTACCAGTGTATCTTCCCCTCGATTCCGGCAACAGCGGGATGCTACCATACAAAAGTTGTTACCACCAGCAGGAAGGCAAAGATCCCGGGAACGCAGTATATGGAGTTCAGTGCAGAGACTGCTCTTTCAACTGCAAAGGAGATCATCAGGCTGGCCATCGATAACTATCCGAACCGGAACCTTGACCGCGTGAGAATCCCGGGAAAACCAATGAAAGTAATGGCCGGTTTCTCGGAAGAGGAGATCAGAAAAGCACTTGGCGGAACATACAAACCGCTGATTGATGCCATCGTTGCCGGCCAGATCAAAGGTGTTGTTGGTATTGTCGGATGTAATCATCCGAGGATCAAGCAGGATTATGGGCATGTAACCCTTGCAAAAGAACTGATTAAGCGTAATATCCTTGTTGTGGAGACCGGATGTGCAGCGATAGCCTGTGGGAAGGCAGGGCTTCTCCTGCCTGAAGCTGCAGATAATGCCGGTTCCAGACTCAAGGCTGTATGCAATCTTCTTGGTATTCCGCCGGTGCTCCACATGGGATCATGTGTTGACAACTCGCGGATCCTTGTCATGGCCTCGATGGTTGCAAAAGAACTCGGCGTTTCGATTGGTGATCTTCCACTTGGTGGAGCAGCACCCGAGTGGTACTCACAGAAGGCTCTGCCTATCGGGACGTACTTTGTTGCGTCAGGTGTATACACAGTTCTCGGGATTCCACCCAAGATCTTTGGGAGTAAGAATGTACTGAATCTCCTTGCTGAAGGCCTCAAGGGAATAACGAACTCAGCGTTTGCAGTCGAGCCCGATCCGGTGAAGGCTGCTGATCTTCTTGAAGAAGAGATCAACCGTAAGCGTGCAGCCCTTGGCATCTGATCTCATTCCTTTTTGGTCAGACCATGAATGACACAACATTTCATGAGATTATCTCACGGTATCATTCCCCTTCGGGAAGAACACTCGGGATACTGCGGGATATCCAGATACAGGAAGGCTATATTCCCCGGGAACTGCTCAACCGGGTTTCTGTTGAACTGAATGAACCTGTTTCACGACTGTACAGTCTGGTCACCTTTTATTCATTCTTCAGCCTGCACCCGGTTGGAGAACATATGATCACGGTCTGCATGGGAACCCCATGTCATGTCAGGGGAGCAGAGAAGATCCTTGAAACTCTGCAGTCGCTCCTTCAACTTTCAGGGGAGAGTAAGGACGGAAAATATTCGCAGACCACGCAGGATAATATGTTCACCGTTGAAATTGCCCGATGTTTTGGAGCCTGTAGTATGGCTCCGGTGCTCCATGTTGATGGCGATCTCTACGGATATGTAACACCCGAGAAGATCCCTGATATCCTTTCTCGTTACGGGTGGAAGGGAACCGGGATCAGCCAGTCGGAGAACAGGAGTGATGCGAGATGACCGGCTTTGTCGGACCGATAGAGACTCCCGAAGATCTCTCAAAGGTCAGGGAAATTGGGCTTTCAAAACTGCTAAACCGTCCGAGGATCGCAGTCGGTCTTTCCACGTGTGGGATTGCTGTAGGCGGTGAGAGACTTTTTGCACGGCTCAAGGAGATCATCTCATCAGGAGGCTATAATATTGCTCTTGTCCGGGTCGGATGCATCGGGTTCTGTAAGGAGGAACCGATTGTAAATATCACGATCCCGGGAAAACCGCTCGTAATCCTGCACCAGGTCTCCGAGAATGATGCAGAAGCGATTGTAAATGCCGTGCTCAAAGGGGGCGTTCCTGATGAGAAAGTACTCTGCAAGGTTTCATCATGGGATCATATCACCAGAACAATAATCTACGGAACCGGATTTGAACAGATTCCTGATTATCACGATATCCCGTTCTTTAGCAGACAGACAAAGGTGATCCTTCGCGATGCCGGGTTCATCAATCCTGAAGATATCGACGAGTACATCGCAGTCGGCGGGTACCAGGCCTTTGTCTCTGCAGTCTCTTCCCGGACCCCTGAAGAAGTTATTGATATCGTGAAACAGTCAGATCTCCGGGGCCGTGGTGGTGCAGGATTTCCCGCAGGTCTGAAATGGGAGATCACACGGGAAGCAAAAGGTCATCTCAAGTATATTGTCTGCAATGCAGACGAGGGTGATCCCGGTGCGTACATGAACCGGAACGAGATGGAAAGCGATCCTCACATGCTTATTGAGGGGCTGCTCATCGGTGCATATGCTATCGGGACATCTGATGCCCTTATCTATATCAGAGCCGAGTACCCGCTTGCCATCGAGAGGCTCAGGAAAGCAATAGATCAGGCACGTGAGTATGGACTTGTTGGCGAAAACATTCTCGGGACTGGGTTTTCGTGTGATATTCAGCTTGCAACCGGTGCCGGTGCATTTGTCTGCGGTGAATCAACCGCCCTTGCTGCCTCTATTGAGGGTAAGACCGGACGACCACGTCCACGTCCTCCCCGGCTCACTGATAAAGGAATCTGGGGGAGGCCGACCGATCTCAACAACGTGGAGACCTTTTGCAATGTTCCGGTGATTCTTACCCGTGGTGCAGAGTGGTACCGGGGAATCGGTGCGAAGGGCAACACCGGAACCAAGGTTTTCTCTCTTGTCGGCAAGGTAGAGAATGTCGGGATGGTCGAGGTTCCACTTGGGACAACGCTTGACACCATCGTGTCAGAGATCGGAAATGGTGGAGCCGGGGGAAAGTCGGTCAAGGCTGTGCAGACCGGTGGACCGTCAGGCGGATGTATCCCTGCCCGGCTCTTTGATACACCGGTTGACTTTGAGCACCTGAACGAGGCTGGGTCTATGATGGGTTCCGGTGGTATCGTTGTGATGGACGAGGATACCAACATGGTTGATATCGCCCGGTATTTCATCAATTTTGCCACCAGCGAGTCATGTGGGAAGTGTGTTCCCTGCCGTGAAGGGCTCAAACATACACTGCTGATCTTAAACAAGGTCATGGCAGGGAAGGGAACTGCTGCTGATCTTGAGATGCTGGAGTCTCTTTCTGATACCATACAGGCAACCTCACTTTGTGGTCTCGGGCAGACTGCACCAAATCCGGTTCTTACAACGTTGAAATACTTCAGAGAAGAGTATGAGGCCCTGATTTCGGAGGGGACATGACTGAAGGGCCAAAGATGGTGACGGTCACCATCAATAAAAGTCAGTACCGGGCAGAGGAAGGGGAGACGATGCTCTCGGTTGCGATGCGAAATGGCATTGATATTCCGCATCTCTGCTATGAAGAGTCACTCGATCCCTATGGTGCATGCCGGCTCTGCATGGTTGACCATGTCACATGCGGAAAGCGGACGATGATGACTGCCTGCACAATGCGGGCGAAAGAAGGGTTAGAGATCATGACCGACACGCCCGAGATCGTCAAATACCGGTCAACACTGTTTGAGCTTTACCTTTCACAAGCTCCAAAGTCTGATGTCATCAAAAAAATGGCTGCACGATATGGGGTCACAAAGACGCGTTTTCTCAAAAAGATTGTACATGACGATCCGCTCGGGGGAAAATGTATTCTCTGTGGATTGTGTGTCCGGGTCTGCGATGAGATCATGGGCGGGAGTGCTATCGGATTTATCAACCGGGGTCCTTCAACGGTTGTGAACACCCCGTTCTTTGATGAGAATCCTGCTTGTCTAGGCTGTGGAACCTGTGCAAAAGTCTGTCCCACTCATGCAATTGAGATCGAGGATCAGGGTGATACCAGGGTTATGAAATCATGGTCAGGAACAAGGATCAAACTTCAGGAATGCCCGGACTGTGGGCAGTATTTCGTACCAAAAGCAATGCTTGAAGAGATTCAGAGCATTCCCGATCCCGGGATCATCGATGAACTGAAAACTCTCTGCCCTGCTTGCAGGGCTAAAGAGATCGCAAAGAGTGTCTTCAAATCAACCTTCCAGGGATCAGTTTATCATGGATGATTCTGACCGGAAAACCCGGATTTATGAAACAGCAGGAGAACTGCAGCGAAAAGCCAGGTCTGGTGAGAATGGTTTTCGGGTTGTGATCACAGGGAAAGGAGGTGTAGGCAAGACTACGATAACTGCCATTCTTTCTCATCTTTTTGTGAAGCAGGGATTTTCAACGCTTGCTGTTGACGAGGATCCTCAGATGAATCTCCCCTATGCTCTTGGTGTTCCAACAAGTGAGGAAATTGTTCCGATTACCGGGAACCTGGATTACATTGAGGAGAAGACCGGAGCCCGGCCCGGCAGCGGCTGGGGTCTGATGATGTCACTCAATCCCGATGTCTCTGACGTTGTCGAGCGGTTTGGGATGAAAGGGCCCGGTGATATGAATATCCTGGTGATGGGAACGGTTGTCCAGGCAGCTGCAGGCTGTCTCTGCCCAGAGAATACTCTTCTTGACTCGGTAATCAGGTATATCAATCTCCGGGAAGGTGAAGTGATATTACTGGACACTCAGGCCGGGGTTGAGCATTTCGGAAGAGCCCTGGCCCGGGGATTCGGCCAGGCATTACTTGTGACAGATCCGACGTTTAATGCAGTGCAGGTCGTGAAAAAGGCGGTACAGCTTGCACAGGATCTTGATATCAAGAGAAGGTACCTTGTAATTAACCGGGTGAGATCTGAACGTGATATCAAAAAGGTGTATTCGATTCTTGGGGATACGGTAGATCTTTTTTCCGGGATGTTTTACCTGCCGTACGAGTCAGAGATGCTTGAGTGCGAGCCTGATGTCAGGGGAATCATCGGAACCGAGTCCGGGTTTGTTGCGGGAGTGGAGGAGATCAGGAGAGAACTTGAAGCGTGTTGTCAGGGATATGATGGGGTTGTTCCCGATGATTCTCCAGGATGAATGAATCTCTCTTTTCTGATGGATTTGAGTAAGATTAATTATTGATGACAGAGGTGTATTTCTTCTTGTTTACCACTAATCACTATGAACTCTCTTTCTTTTTATCACATTCTTGGGCGATGATTCTGGTTATCTCGTCCTGTAACTCCGGCACTTTATGAACGATAATATCCCATAGGATATCCATATCTATTCCAAAATATCCATGAATCAAAACATCCCGGAATCCTGACACCGCTTTCCAGTCTATTTTCGGGTAAGTCGTCTTGATATTATCACTCAGGTTTTTCACTGCTTCCCCGATAATCTCAAAATTACGTATTACAGCATCTATCCGCATCTGATCATCGGTAAATTCTTCAAATGTAAGGTTCTTGATATACAATTGAATATTTTTTATCGCATCTGCAATATCGGTGAGATAGAGTAACTGTGACCTAGACATAGATTACATCTTTCAGAATTGGATCACGGATGAGTGGTTTAAGGGCAGCATCGGTGACGAGATCAACCTTACGTTTAAAGAGATCTTCAAGATAGAATTTTGTCCCCATAAAATTATCAAATGTTTTTTTACCTTGCTGGAATGTAACCAGGACATCCACATCACTGTCCGGTTGCTCTTCCCCACGGGCAAATGAACCGAAGATGCCGATCTTCATAACACCGAATTTTTCCTGAAGATCCGGTTGCGACTGACGAAGAAGCATGAATGGGTCCATTTTGATCCTATACCTTTGAGGTTTTTGTTGTCTTGAAATTATTGCATCGATGAAGCACATATTTCTGTTCTGGTTACCTGGCTATTGAAGTTGAAACAGAGATGTAATTGGAATAAGATCACTTGGAGAACCGAAGGTAATAGTAGTGATCAATCGAAAAGGGTTTTGATTCTTATCTCTCCTCATAATTTCTAATCATATCTTTGGTCTGTGTTCAGATCCCCATGCAGCCATCATCTCCAGGATTGGGACCAAGGTTTTTCCTTTTTCTGTCAGAGTATATTCAACCCGTGGTGGTATTCCCGGGAATTCTTCACGATGAATTATATTTTCAATTTCCAGGGCATGTAATTGCTGACTTAAGATTTTATCAGATATTGTCGGAAGTCGTTTTTTTATCTGTCCATATCGCTGTACCTTTTGCTTTTGTAGTAACCAGAGTATTACCCACTGCCATTTTCCACCGACAATGGAAACCGTATACGACATGGGGCAGATCAAAAGATCAATAGGCCCGGCTTTCACGTAATCACTCTACTTCTGTCAAGAAAAACCCGGTACTACATTGAATGGGTTTTCATGACAAAATGAGGAGAGCCAGAAGGCAGGAACGGTGACTGACGAGACAACATAAGGATTTGCAGGATGAACTATGCTATCAAAAGTTACAATAAAGTTACATAATGAGAAACTATTTACTCCAAAAGAGTCATGTATGGTACATGAAACAGATCCGGAGAAGAGATTACAATCTAATCCTCACCGGGATCAGCGTTGCACTGATTCTGGTGCTTGGTTTTGGAATCGTATCAGGAAATCCACTGCTCATCACAATGATAGTTGTCTCTGCTATCCTGGCTGTATCCGTTGCATACCGTCAGATCGGGGAAGTGATGACCGACGCACTCTCAGATGAGATCAGTGGGAGGGCGGCAAGAACCTCTCTCGGATTGACGATCATCATCACGTCGGTTATTTTTGCAGCTGCCCTGACTTTTTACTTCTCCGGAGGATGGGGTACAGGGATGGGGACCAGAGACGATGGGATGATATCAATCGGGTTTTCCCAGTTCTATCCCCCAGGGAATGAGATATTCTCGGAGAAGGTGCAGATATCGGATCCCCAGAACATAACCAGTGATGAACTTTTTTCACTGGAACAGATGTTCATGAAAGGGGTACGGGTCAGGGAGGCACCCTTGTTCTTCGGGGTTGGCTGTGGTTCGGTCACTATTCTTCTTGCCGGATTTTTCGCCATTTTTTCCCGGCATTATGGCAGAAAATTCGAGGATTAACATTGAATGAAGAATAAGATCAGGATCTACCGGGCAATACATGCCCTTACCCAGGAAGAACTTGCCCGGTTGATCGGAGTAACCAGGAAGACTGTGAATACCATAGAGCGGGGGAAATATAATCCATCTGTCGATATTGCATACAGAATGGCAAAAATTTTCGGCATTACCATTGAAGAGCTCTTCTGTTTTGAAGAAGAAGGAGAGATGAAATCCCCGGAGGAGGAATGGGATTCCTGACCATTAGAATCGGCATTACGGCGTGGAAAAACGGACCGGAGCGGTTACTCCCCGTCGCCGGCAGGACCGTCCTTCTCCTCTTCGTAGGTAAAGACGTCTTCAATGCCTACCCCGAAAATCCGTGCGATACGAAACCCGATCTTCATCGAGGGACAGTACCTGTCTTTTTCAATAGAGATAATGGTGTTGCGGGTCACTCCTATCAACTGGGCAAGTGTTTCCTGTGTCATATCACGTTCAGCCCTGAGCACTTTTATCCTGTTTTTCATGTACGCCTGTTGTTCAGAATTTTCTGCTGTAATAGAGATTAAATACTCCGAAGAGGGCCAGCAGGGAGATGATTCCACAGGCGAGGGTAATTCCGACGAGACCCTTCCTCTCATTGTCAAGGAAACTCTCCCGTCTGAACCCGCAGTATTGAATTGCTTCGGTCTCATTCATCGCATCGATATTGGGTATTGTCGTTGAGCGTATGACATGTTCATGATTTCCCGGGAATCCGGGTTCATACATCGTAATTTCCATGGACCTCGTCCCATCACCGTTGGGATGATATCTCCCGTTGATCGTCGGAGAGAGGGGATCGCTGATGAGGAAGGAGTAGAGGATTACTGCACCGATAGCACCGAGAATGACAAAAATCTCCAGTGTCCTGAGTGCAGCAAGAGAACGGATCTCCCTCACCCGGTCGTCCCCGAGAACGATATCCACATGTTGCCGGCATGCAAATACGATGATGACTCCGAGGGGGATGGCGATAACCGGGATGATGAGATAACCGGTAGCCATCGACCATCCGATCAATGATGCCACCAGGCAGGCCACAGCCGCAGATATGATGAGAAATACCTGATACTTCATCCTGATCCCTCCCGGACCGTGAACTCTCCTGAACAGGAAGCGGTTCCCGGAATTTCCCTGAGTAATTCGTGGTCGAATCCTGAGTTGCTGACATGTACCTCATACCTTCCCGGAAGCAGCGAGTAAGTCTGCATATTGAATGCCCAAAGGTTCTCCTTTCCGTTGCCTTTTTCCACACCTATGCACCCTGCTTCTCCGGAGAGTATGCCCCCCTGTGTCTTTTCCTTTGGATTAAACGTAAAATTTAGGGTAAATTCCAGGTTGGGGGGAGAGATCTCAACGCAGAGAACCTCCCCCGGGGGAAGGCTGGTTGTGCCGGAGATCACATGCACCTCGTCAGTCCTCATCTCCGGTATGGCATCGATGGTCAGGAGATCAGATGTATTGTTCACGAACCCGGGAATCGTTTCTGTACGGGGGCCCGCCGCGATGCCATCGCCCGGAGAACCGGATTCCAGGCTTCCTGACACTTTTTCCATCTGGTCGTTCCTCGCTTTCCTTTCACCTGAAACCGTGATCCGGTACGGTCCTGTCCCGTTTACAGAAATTCCTGGCTGAAACATCCAGCGGTTCACTCCTTCTATCCCCGGGACCGTCGTGCAGTTTCCCTCGTACAGGACAGGAGAAGCATTATCCTTCCCCTTTCTTTCAGCCATTCTCCAGGCAAGGGGAGTACCGGGTGCAAGACTGGTGATCCCGGAAATTTCCATCTCTTTCTGGTTTTTGCGGACCGGGTTGATCCTGATATAAGGTACCTGTACCACCTCTTTTTTCCTGATGCAATCCCCGGTGCAAGAGTCATTACCGAGCGTGAACCTGAAGGTCGTAACCGGATCGCTTTCAACAAGTTTTTTATGCTCCACATCGAACCGGATTGTTTTGAACAGGATCCGGTATTCACCGGGTTCCAGCGGGGTGAGGTTAATTGTTCCTTTCCATATATCCCAGCCGTCAGAATCCCCGACGATCCATACATCGTTATTGGATATCGGTTTTTCAGTCCCGTTTTCCGGCGACAGAGAACCATGGACCGGATATACGTACGATTGGATGGTGGAAGTTCCTCCCAGGTTTGTCTTCCCGGTCATGACAAGATTATTGTTCCCATCCACGCTGCTATTCGTGATAGGATCAACGGTGATCACCGGGAAAAGGAACAGAAGAGGGGACTTGATAAAAAACACAGTGACAAACATGGCAACGAGGATAAATGCAGAGATTATCCCGGCACCGGTGAGGTAATTTTTTTTCATATCATCTCAAAGTATTTTTTTTGTGTCTGATGAAAGATTTTTTTTCAGATCTCGTTTCTGCAGTAGGGACCTTTAATGAAGACCGAAAAGGGTACACTCCCATTTTATTGGGGGGGAAAGACCCCATTATGCCACCAGGCTCGTCACCCGGATGTGATGATCGGTATTAATCCCTCCCGGTCTGAAAACGGGTAATAGGGTGATTATTTCAGGGTAAATATCACTCCCGAGCTGGAAACAGGGCCCTTGACCATGTCATCGGCATAAACCTCTCCCTTGAACGTCGATGCGGTCACATTGTACTCTCCCGGGAGGAGTTGAACCGTGTCAAGGGCATACGTTACGCGGTTATCATCGGGCCCTTTCGTCACCTGCGAGTTGGCCATGCTCCCGGTGGCAGGTCCGATCATCTCTTCCAGGTTGGCAGGATTTACCTCCCAGATGATATCGGTACCGACTGGGAGGTTCGTCTTCCCGGTAACCAGAAACTGATCCCCCCGGTTTTTCATGCTGACAGGATCCAAGTTAATGAAGGCATTTTCCGGGATTTCTGTCGTTACCGGAGTGTCTGATCCGAGATACGTCCCTGTCAGGAGAAGTTTCGTGGTGTTGGCGGTCTCACCCAGTACCAGTTTTGGACTATCCCCGGTTTGTTCTTTCCTCTCTGTCACCTTCACGATGTACTCACCTGGTTTGATACCAGAGGTATCGATCGGAACTGACCAGCGGTTGACGCCGCCTGCTCCCCTGATCACCTTCGCACCCGTGTTATACCCGCCATTCTGGATCTGGATTAAGAGATTGGTCTCCTCTGCCAGATTAGTTGTTCCTGAGAGGATCACGAGATCACCGACGGTTTTTTCCGGTACCGGATCCACGGTGAGGAACGATTTTCCTCCCGGGTTTCCGTTCACCAGACCGATGATGATGACACAGGCCACCATGCAGATCATGATGACACGGTTGATTCGAAGTCTGTTGATTTCCATAGTACCACACGATCAAATTGTTGCGCATTATGTATAAATTTTTTGGCATAATGCAAATTATTTCTTACTTCATTCAGGACCAGGTCGGTACCTGCCATATCTGCTGGATAGGAGCGATCATTACAGTTGTTCAGGATTTGTTTACCTTCTCAAATCACCGACCGTGAAAGGGATTATGGCAAATGTGTCATCGATTAAGGTGGGATCATTTGCCATGCCGTCGTGGAAAGCAGAGATGAGTGCGTTTGCTGCATTACTACCCTGCAGGCTTCCCGGACCGATGAGTTTGAAGAGAATTGTGCTATTGTTAAGTTTCAGGTTGTGGACATAATCACCACTGATAACGAGATCGAACTGGTTATCCGCCATCGGGTGTTGCACAATCAGATAATTTTGTCCTTTTGGAATTTTCTCTGATACCGTTGCATCGGCATTAAAGGTAAAGGAAGCATCAGGATTTACCGGAATCGTGGTATTAAACACGTAGTTATCACCTAAAATCCATATCTGGACCGCAGGGGGGATACCTATTGCAGTGCCGTTGACCGTAAAGAGCTGCCCATTTACTGACAAAGGAGAGATATCTGCCATGATGTAGGGTTTTTTGATGATCAAATTAATCTGGGAAGCTTCGGGGCCCAACTGATCTTTTGCGTTTGGCTGACTTTCGGCATAAATACTATACGATCCGGCATCAAATGGGAGATTCGCTGTATAAATGGAGTATTCCCAGGTTTTATCCGGTTTTGTTTTCACTTCTGTGAATGAGTCCGGGTTTCCGCTGACCACAGCGTTGTCGGGTGATGTGAGTTTAACCCCCTTATCCTGACGATTGGGGCCGGTTAGGAATAGGTATGTTGTGTTTGAATCAGTATTCTGACCTCTTAATACCACTTTTTCTCCCAAATAATAAGATTGATTACCGTCTGCTGAAATAGTAACTCCCGTGCCCGCAAAGGCGGGGGATATCAACAGAACTGCCGCTCCTGATAATAGGACCAGCAGGATCACATTACGAAACCTAAAAGGGTTGTTGCAGTGTGGTTTCATATGTAAATATGGTGATCTTTACAACATAAAACATTTTCCTTTATCCTTTGTGTGGATCATTTCACCAACATTTTTTCCAGGAGTGGACGGATAAAAAGTTATGAATGAGGTTCTGGTTCTGGGGATCCGGGCATCTGCACGCTCTTTGTAGATGTGTAGAGATCCAGCGTAGCGATCCCCCCTATTGTTGCCACGACAAAGGCAAAGGTTAAAAATGCGAGATCGTAAAGGAAACCAAGAGCAATCCAAATGTGAGTGGGATGAGTGACTGTCTCATATGGAGATACCATCCCGAATGCAGTCTGGATGAGCAAGTATGTAAGGAACACACCGAATACGAGAATTCCAAGAAAGATGACACAGGCAACTACCTCAGTCCAGATCTTTTTCATCATGCCAAACGATCTCACAACTGCCTCTATGAGGGTTTTTTGCTCGAGTACGATATGGGGCACGACAAACGGGGTCAGGATGAACAGAAACAGATTAATCACCGAAATAGATAGGGTATTCATGAACCCATATGGATATATCCATATCAACGGTGATCGTCCTTCATAACCCGGAACCTCGGTAAACATATTCCAATCGAGCGTCCAGTAGAAGGGGAACTGGGTAATCGTGCTGGTAATGAAAGAATAAGACCTTAATATATTGAGGAACTGAAGATTCGGCGGCAAAAAAAAAACTAAATGTAAAATAATAGCATACCTGTGGGTGCCAGAATTAGGGACCATAATAAGATGGTGTTCTGGATTTTTTTCACCTGTTTAAGCTCTTCATAGAACGATGTTTTACCCTCTTTCTTTGATGAGGTGCTCAAGACAAGGCCCCCCCCTGCAAGTATACCCGGCAGAACAGAGTCATAAACACAAGTAAAAAGTCTTGGGTATGCGATACGAATATATCCAGTTGCATGATCCTGTCAAGGAAGTAAAACACCCCCTCGCCGATGGTGTTTCCCGTTAGTACTAGCCCAGAAAGGAAGGTAAACCAGAGGAGCTGCCGGTTCTGGTTCAAAGTTTTCATCCCTGAAAGGGCAGATCCGATTCCCTAGCGGATAGATCCCGATCTGCTGCTACCTCCCTCAGACTGCCCTGCACAGGCAGGTTCCGGCAGGATATCGCTACCTGCCTGCATAGAATGAACTATCGGTGGTTTCCGGCACAATCCCAACCATAGATTGGCGATTCTGGAAATGAGGAACATCAGATCACAACCCCTGCTGGTTAGCTGATTCAATGGCAATTTCTCTGATTTTTGCCGATTTGTAGAGATCCAGAGAGGCAATCTCCCCAACTGTTGCCATTACAATCACAAAACAGAACAGTGCAATATCATACACGAGAGCAAGAGCAATCCATACATTTTCCTGACAAATCATGCCAAACTCATCTGGTATGACTAATGTGGATGCAACTTGAACGAGTGGATACGTAAGGAACACACCAAATGTTACGACTCCAAGGAAGACGGTACAGGCTACTGCCTCATCCCAGGTTTTTTTCATCACGGCAAAGGATCCTACAACTGCTTCCCTGATGGTCTTCTGCTCTAGAACGATAAATGGGATAACAAAGGGAGTCAGGATAAACAGGAGCAGATTGATCTCTGAAAAGATCGCGGCCTGCATGATCCCGGATGGATATATCAAGGATACCAGAGAGAGCCCCCCATAACGTGAGGAGTCGAAAAGTATGTATGGGGTGAAAATCGGGTTAAAGGGGAATTCAATAAGAAGGTTAAGGATGGATCCAAAAAGGGTTCCTAGGATATTGGGAAATAGGTGATTACGCGGCAACCAGTCGGGAGCGTAAAAGTAAATATTGAAGAGCAGCATGCCTGCGATTGTCAGGACAAGCGACCACGACAAGATTGCTTTCCAGTATTTTTTTGCCCTAGTAAATCCCTCAAAGAATGATGCATGATCTTTTTTATACGAAATGCTCAAGACAAGGCTAGTCAGCAGGAATACCAGACA
Source organism: Methanospirillum lacunae (assembly GCF_003173355.1). Taxonomy (NCBI): domain Archaea; kingdom Methanobacteriati; phylum Methanobacteriota; class Methanomicrobia; order Methanomicrobiales; family Methanospirillaceae; genus Methanospirillum; species Methanospirillum lacunae. The sequence goes on from NZ_QGMY01000008.1 coordinate 544,629, forward strand.
GAACAATGTTGCGAGTTCGATTATAGAGTTCAGGATAACCCATTCGGTTTCATTTGGTAGCATGATCCAGGTGGTGTAGCTAAGTACCCCCTGGCCTATAATATTTCCCATCAATACAAGCCCGGAAAGGAAGGTAAACCAGAGAAGCTGCCGGTTCTGGCCCAAAGTCTTCATCCCTGAGAGGGCTAGTCCGAGCCCCCGAATTGTTCTCGATCCATCGCCACCGCTACGCGGTGGTCCCACATGGGTAGAATCCGGCCGAATATCGATACCTCTCTGCAGGGTATGTTCTGCTGGTGATTTCCGGCAAAAGCCAAACCAATGTTCAACAGTTTCGGATATACCGGTCATCCTTGATCCTCCCAGACCTTTACGAGCAGTTCCTCCGCCATCTTTGTCGGGTCCTGTGTCTTTTCAAGTTTTATTCCAAGTTCTGCTGCGAAATCCCAGATGAACTCAATGCATTTTGTGAACTCGTCGCAGGAAATACAATCACCGTCATGCTCGTACCATACCTGCATGCCGTGCTTTTCTGATATCAAGATGAAAGCACCCGTCTGGAACGGGATGGATCTTCCGAACAGGATCCCCCGCTTCACATCGATCTTTTCAACCTGAATTCGATTAGCATGGGCCATCTCACGTAACGATGCATCGATCTTTTCATCCATTATGAGGAGGGCCTGTGAAACACCCTGCCTGGTTATCCCAATGAGGTTTGCGATGGAGATGTTCGACATACCACTGCGGCGCATCTTCCAGAAACTGAACTGTTTATCGTTCATTGGAAGGAACATGCGTAAATACTTTGATGTTTACCATTATAATTATTTGTTTATATGCGATGTCGACAGAGCATTAAAGTTCTCTTTCTGATCCACCTCCATGTATCATCCCAGGAGATATCGACAGGCTCGCGTTCTTAAACAACGTCATTCAAGATAGAATCACGGATGAGTGATTTGAGTGCAACATCGATGACGAGGTCAACCTTACGCTTGAAAAGGGCTTTAAGATAGAATTTAGTCCCCATAAAATTATCAAATGTCTTTTTTCCTTGTTGGAATATGATTAAAACATCTACATCGCTGTCAGGTTGTTCCTCCACATGAGCGAATGAACCGAAGATACCAATCTTCATAACCCCGAATTTCTCCTATAATTCTGGTAGGGACTTACGAAGAAGCTTAAATGGGTTCATTTTGTTCATGTACCGTTGAGGTTTTTGTTGACCATCAAGTGTCGTGATTCCTATTATGAGGTTACCGTTCAAATGACTTTGGCAATCAGCTGAATGAGATTAAAGTATTTTCCGCCTTCCGCCTCCATCATTTTGACATCCTCAGCCACAACAGGATGATAACCGGTCAGCCATTCTTTCCACGCCAGGTTACAACAGGCCATTTCACGGCTGTTCACAATCTCAATGCCTTCAACCCTCTCCCACAAATCTTTCCACCAGTCAAGAGAGTGCAGGGTTCTTTCCATCTCGCAATTCCAAAATGGCTGCATATCATCCGGAACATTATTCCCGAATTCGTATTTTAAGCCGGGAATAGCCACGGCAATATAGCCGTCCTTTTTCACAAAAGGCATGAGTGATGGGAGCATTTCAGCAGTATCGCCGAAATAATGGTATGCGTCCACTGAAAACAACAGATCAAAATATCTGTTTGCGAAGGGCAGTCCTTTCGTCGCATCTACTGAAATCGGAACGGCTTTTTCATCAATCTTGATAGATTTGAACCGCTCATAGTTTTCAGTCGGTGAAATCCACAAGTCAGCGGCGAAAGTTTTTGCACCGAACTTTTGTGTCAGGAAGAGCGTGGAAAGACCACATCCACAACCAAGGTCAAGGATGCACATATTCTCCCTGACGGGTAGGGATGAGGCTAACTCCTCTGCTACTCGCATAGCATTAGGGCCCATCATATTAGCTTTCAAAAATTCCAGGTTTTTCTGACTGGAAATAAATTGGTTTGTGAAGGTGTACATGTTTTTTCTCTGTTAATCCTCTATCTCGCTGCTATAAATCAATTATAGAGAATTGTGATTCAGGGTTGTGATCACAGGGAAAGGAGGTGTAGGCAAGACTACGATAACTGCCATTCTTTCTCATCTTTTTGTGAAGCAGGGATTTTCAACGCTTGCTGTTGACGAGGATCCCCAGATGAATCTCCCGTATGCTCTCGGTGTTCCTGTAAGTGAGGAAATTGTTCCGATCACCGGCAATCTGGATTACATTGAGGAGAAGACCGGAGCCAGACCCGGCAGTGGCTGGGGTCTGATGATGTCACTCAATCCCGATGTCTCTGACGTTGTCGAGCGGTTTGGGATGAAAGGGCCCGGTGATATGAATATCCTGGTGATGGGAACGGTTGTCCAGGCAGCTGCAGGCTGTCTCTGCCCAGAGAATACTCTTCTTGACTCGGTGATCAGGTATATCAATCTCCGGGAAGGTGAAGTGATATTACTGGACACCCAGGCCGGTGTTGAGCATTTCGGAAGAGCCCTGGCCCGGGGATTCGGCCAGGCATTACTTGTGACAGATCCGACGTTTAATGCAGTGCAGGTCGTGAAAAAGGCGGTACAACTTGCACAGGATCTTGATATCAAGAGAAGGTACCTTGTAATTAACCGGGTGAGATCTGAACGTGATATCAAAAAGGTGTATTCGATTCTTGGGGACACGGTAGATCTTTTTTCCGGGATGTTTTACCTGCCGTACGAGTCAGAAATGCTTGAGTGCGAGCCTGATGTCAGGGGAATCATCGAAACCGAGTCCGGGTTTGTTGCGGGAGTGGAGGAGATCAGGAGAGAACTTGAAGCGTGTTGTCAGGGATATGATGGGGTTGTTCCCGACGATTCTCCGGGATGAGTGAGTAGGCACTTCTCTTCTTTTTTACCCGGTGGAAGACGACCTTGTTATTGGTTTTTTCTGATTCAAAATTGCCCGGATAAAATTACTTTGAGCGCTTAGTGAAATCCGTGCCTGTAAAATTGTTCTTTGAGATTTTGGATATCGTGATGGCAGGTCTCCCAAACAATCTGCCAATCAGTTTTGAAATACTGATGACAGAGGAAGTTTCTCATTCCAATCATTCCACTCCAGTCAATATCTGGCATTTTTTGCTGTGTTTCTGGATCAATCCTTCTGGACGCTTCCCCGATGATCTCTAAATTTCTAAGTACTGCATCCTGAGTTTTTTGGTCTTTTAAAAAATCCTCATATGAATCATAGGAGAGATATGACTCAATTTTCTCTATGGCTTTAAGGATGTCATTGATGTACATTTCGCCTGTGCGGGGTTTAGACATATACGAGATCCTGCATAATGGAACTACGAAGCAGGGGATGAAGAGCCCCGGGTGTTGTGAGATCTACATTCCTTCCCAGCATTGTACGTAATTCATCCTGTAAATGGACCAGATTGAAAAAACCTATAGCCTTATTGAATTCTACGAGAATGTCAATATCACTCTGTTCATTGAGTGTATTATTTGCAGCAGAGCCGAAAATAGCGATTTTTGAGATATGATATTTCTCCTGAAGTGAAGGTCGATGAAGATTGATAATTTCTTTCACTTCCTCCAGGGTATCAACCCGGTGCATATTACTCATTCAACGTTCCGGGTTATCAGGGTATTTAGGAACATTACGGTGAACCGAATCTATTTTTAGAGTAACTGTGACCTAGACATAGATTACATCTTTCAGGATAGGATCGCGTATGAGTGGTTTAAGTGCAGCATCGGTTACAAGGTCAACCTTACGCTTGAAAAGGTCTTCAAGATAGAATTTTGTCCCCATGAAATTATCGAATGTCTTTTTTCCCTGCTGGAATGTCACAAGGACGTCCACATCGCTGCCTGGCTGTTCTTCACCACGGGCAAATGAACCGAAGATGCCGATCTTCATAACACCGAATTTTTCCTGAAGATCCGGTTGGGACTGACGAAGAAGCATGAATGGGTCCATTTTGATCCTATACCTTTGAGGTTTTTGTTGTCTTGAAATTATTGCATCGATTATGTGAGGATATACCTCTTTGATACTAAAGCTGGCATCCCATACCGTTCACCGTCAATAAGATGCCCAATCCGGATCTTATTCTCCAATTTCCAACAATTTTAAAATCGTTCAGATTTTTTCTGGCTGAAAAATATGGAGGAAATTGGCGTCCATACTTGTGTTAGGGTTTCTGTTTTTATCATAACTTTTTTCAATGTGCCAGCCCTATTTCGCCAGACAGGTTTGGGCTCTCCTCTGCTATCAGGGGGAGAGTGAAAGATGAGAGAATTGCTATCATAGCCACACCCGTCAGCCACCAGAATGCACCGGAATATGCTTTCGTAATCTCGGAAATCCCGGATGTCCCATGGATTAGAAGTTGTTGCTGGATAACAACCGCTATTACAGCAGAACCGAAGGCTCCTCCGATCAACTGGAAAATACGTGTTGCACTGCTTGCATGTGGTATTTGTTCCATGGAAAGACCACGAAACGAAGATACCATTACAGGGATTAACACTCCACCAAGTCCGATTCCATCGACAAACAATGCCAGTGCAATGAAGAGAGGATTTGTATCAGGACCGGCAAATGAGAATGGTACTGTCCCGATTATGATAACAACCAAACTGGCCTGGACAAGTATCCGTGAATTTATACGATCTGTCAGCCTTCCGATCCAACTCCGTGTCAGCAACATTCCGAGCCCTTCCGGGATAAGCCAGAGTCCGGCATAGAGGACATCTGCTCCCCTGACCTGCTGGAAATACAATGGTAAAATAAACATCATTCCGGCAGATATGGCTCCTACAGCGAATAGCAAAATACACGAGGCTGAAAAGGTATGAGACTTGAACAAACTGATATCCAGTAACGATCCCTCTTTTTTCATAGCAATGTGGATGATGAATCCTCCCAGAAGAATCAGGCTGGCAGTTAATGGAATGAGGATTATCTCATCAAATAGGTTTACTCTGGAACTTACCCGGGAAATCGCATACACAAGAAGTGCAAGAGCTGGAGAAAGCAGAAGAATTCCCATTATATCGAGAGTCTGATGACTGTCTGAAATCTCATCCTCGGGTAGTTCCCGCCAGGCAAAAACAATTGCTGCTATGCAAATTGGGATATTGATAAAAAAAATCCAGTGCCAGTTCAGAATATGAATAATAATCCCACCCAGTACTGGTCCAAAGATCGGGGCAAACAAGGCTGGCAGGCCCATAAGTGACATGATCTGACCAAGGTTATGTCCCCCGGCTGCTTGTGCGGTCAGTGTCATGAGAATGGGAACAATCAGACCGGCACCTATTCCCTGGAGAATTCTAAACATGATCAGGCTGGTAACATCCCAGGATAATGCTGACAATATTGATCCAGCCAGGAATACCCCAAGCGAAAACAGCCACATCCGTTTGCCGCCAAAGTTACTCACTGCCCAGCCTGATACCGGGATAGTCATACTCATTGCAAGCATGTACCCGGTGATCATCCACTGAATATCAGCCACCGTCGTGTGTAAGCTTGCAGTTAATGTATTGATGGCAACGTTTACCATTGTTGTATCAAATAGTGGAGCCAGGCCGCCAACCAGGAGGATAACTGCGATTTTCAGTACCGCTGGATCGATTTTTTCTTTGGACTTTGTTGCAATTTTTTTTAGTTCTGTATTCATGTTTTTTACGCCTCAATATAAGAAACGCAAAGTACCTTATTATAAGAAACGATTAGTTCCTTAATTATAAATACATTTTCAGAAAAACAGGAATATGCAAAATGTTCAGATATTTCAATCGTTCAATTTAGGGCAGACAATCTCAATGGGTAAAGAAAAAAAAGGGCTATCTTCAGAGCATCCTCCTGCGGATGATAATGCGGAGGTCCAAAGAGGAACCCGGCGCCGGGGGACAGTTCTAGAAGATGCGATACTTCTGGCTGCCTGGGAAGAACTTTTCACAGTGGGATATGGGCACCTGACGATGGAAGGGATTGCCACCAGGGTACAAACAAACAAGGCGGTATTGTACCGCCGCTGGCCAAATAAAGGCAGACTCATCATGGCTGCAATGAAAAAGTTTCTCCCTGAGTCTCATAAAGAGGTTCCTGATTCCGGCGATCTTCGTACTGATGTTTTGATTCTTCTCAGAAGCGTTGCAGAGCCCCTGCAGATAATCGGTGCTGAAACCATTCATGGGCTACTCGTTGATTTATTAGACAAAGAGAAGATTTCATCGATTCCCTCGATGTTACAAACAAGAGGGAATAGCAGAATAAACATAGCAATGAAGATTATATTGCAACATGCACAAGACCGGGGAGATATTCACCTTGAAAAAATTACACCCCGTATTATTTCTTTGCCTATGGATCTCATGATATTAGAGGTTTTCACCCGTCATGAACCCCTATCTGAAGCGACCCTCAATGAGATAGTAGATGAGATCTTCCTGCCACTTGTCACTGGAGGTAGGGGTTAGATCTGGTTTAATTCACGGCTTTCTTCGTACCTTCTTGTTCGTTTTTAGCCAGTATTCAGATCTTTGGTGACCCTCATTTCCTGAATAGAGTCCGGGGTTAAGTGTTTGTTCAGGTTCTCGTCCAGGCGTTTAGTCAACCAGTAATTTTGATAGGTCAAATATTTAACGACGTGTTTGTGGTGAACAGAACCAAAACGGTTAGTTTGAGTTTTCGAGTTCAAACAATTTAAAGAGTCGCTCATGAACCTTCCGGACCAATTCCGGAGATAAAACACCGAGTTCACGCAGAAGCATGGATTTTGAAATAGTCATCAACCGGTGTAATTGAAGAGTGGATGATACCCTTATACCAGCAAGACGAAATGCCGGATCAATTGATTCAATGATTATATCTGTTTCAAGAAGAGTGTCTGGAATCCTGCTGGTAATAAATGCAAGTATGACATGTTCGTATGGACCGATCTCATTTGTCAGACACACTGCCGGCTGACTTTTTTACCTGAAAGATCATCAAAGGGAAATGGGACCAGCACAACTTTATTTTTTATTATTTATTGGCTTCCCGTCATGAACTGAATATATGTCTTCTTCAGGATCATGAAGGTAATCAAAAGCCGGGTTCTGTGCTCCGGCCTGGAGCCATTCATGTTCGTCGCACTCATTATCTGATGAATAAAGGACAATTACACGTACTCTTTTTGGACCTGAAATAGGAATAATGTCATCCAGTTGTAACTGGTGTCTTTCATTAACTGTTCCACGTAATTCTATTGCGGTAAGAGTTGTACCCATATATTATACCGTTACTTGGTTTCCTGAATATGATTGGGTATGTTCAATTCCCATTTTGATAATCTTGGTTTATGAGTATATCTGTTTTTGTTTTCAGGTAGGTTTTTACCTCTCGTCACGGAAGTAAGAGTTAGATCTGGTTTAGTTCTTATTTCCGATGACACTTCTGATCATATCTTTGGTCTGTGTTCAGATCCCCATGCAGCCATCATCTCCAGGATTGGGACCAGAGTCATTCCTTTTTCTGTCAGAGTATATTCGACCCGTGGTGGAATTCCCGGGAATTCTTCACGATGAATGAGATCCTCACTTTCCAGGGCATGTAACTGCTGACTTAAGATTTTATCAGATATTGTCGGAAGTCGTTTTTTTATCTGTCCATATCGCTGTACTTTTTCGTTTTGTAATAACCAGAGTATTACCCACTGCCATTTTCCCCCGACTATGGAAACTGTATACGACATGGGGCAGATCAAAGGATCAATAGGCCCGTCTTTCACATAATCACTCTCCTTTTTGTTAGTATCTTTCCTGATTGTTCGTCTGTACTTTAACTAAAAATATCTTCTTATTCTATTCTGTACATGCCACGTTTTCAAAAAGGAGCGTTTCTTATATGGAAAACAATCAGTCACTTGTAATACTTGCTGCACAGAAGTACTTGTCTGTAGTAAAAGGCGGATCAATCGATACATGGATGGATATCTGGGCCGATGATGCCGTGGTGGAATTTCCGTATTCCCCGGATCCGTTTCCCCGGCGACTGGAAGGCAAAGATGCTATTTATGCATATTACAAAAATATTGCACCTTTATTTGAACTACGTGAGGAAAACCCCTTTGTAACTTATCTGTCCTCTGATCCTCTGGTTGGGGTAGTTGAGATCTCTCTTCGGTTCTTTATCTCGTCTACAAAAAAAGAGTACAACCAGGATTATATCTGTATTATTAAGGTCAGGGATGATGGGAGAATTATCTTCTTCCGTGAATACTCTGATCCGGTCCGGGGGCAAAAAGCATTACTTCCTGATGAGGTGCCAGCCTCATGAAGGTTTTGGGAATCCTGGGCAGTCCACGCCCGCAAGGCAATACTGCAACACTGTTACATCATGTTCTACAAGGAGCCGCTGCACATGGTGCTGAAACAACTATCATCTGTGCATCTGACCTGGAAGTTCGTGCCTGCACAAACTGCGATGTATGTAAACAAACCGGACAGTGTATAAAAGACGATGATATGCAGGGGATATATGATCTTATCGCCGGGTCTGATGTTATTGTTTTTGCATCTCCAAATTACATGGGCGGAATTTCCGGTCATCTTAAGCCCATCATCGACCGTTTATACCTGTATTCAACGGTATCTGCTGAAGGGACGTTGCAGACTATAATTGAGCACCGGAAAAAAGCTGCTTTACTTATTACCCAGAATGCTCCACTGGAATATTCACATTATATTGAAGCGTTTACGCCATTGAGGGGGATATTAAACCTTATTTTCCAGGGTGAGTTTGATCCGGTTCATGAATCGGTTATGATCCCATTGCTTGTTGCAGCAGGTATGACCGGGCCAAAAAGTGTGGCAAAAAATCTGGGTTTGATAGAGGAAGCGTATACTTTTGGTAAAAATTTGGTGGGGTAGAATGGGTACTATCTATGGCTCACATTTTTTAGAAAGGTGATCCGTGAATTTCGGTTCTGGTTTCTTGAATGGTTTGATGTAAATATATAGTATAATCGGGATATTTGATCGCTCTCTGAAAAGGTGAGTCCACGTTGGTAATTATCGGGAAAGTGGGTATTGGAAAGACCTCATCCTTTCCATTATTTCCCACCTTTTTGTGAACCAGAGGTTTCAACGCTCGCTGTTTAAGAGGACTATCTGACAAATCTCCTGTATGCTTTAGTTTTTACGACACTCAATATGGTAATACCAATCACCAGAAACCCGTATTATATTGAGAAGAAGGCCGGTGGACATCTCGACGATGGTTGGGGGCTGATAATGTTTCTGGTGTTGTGGAATATTATGGAAAACCCCCAACCTCGTGATTCAACTGGGGTCTTGCTTGTGATCCAAGTTTGCCATTTACAAAAAAGTATTTTTTATTGATTTTGGATTGGCCCAAAAATTAGTTCACTACTGCTACTATAATTAAACCAGAGATTAGTCCAAATAGTTCTACATGATCTGGATGAGAGCTCTATTCCAGGTTTTTCCCTTGTAACCGTGTGGGCAACTGTGTTTTTTCTGAATTTTCTTATGGGATTTCAAAATCTGTTATTGCCTAGGCCTTTATTGCTTAATCTCTAAGGAGTTCAAGTGCTCAAATCCGGCATATGTATTTTTCTAGTTTACTTTCTTGTAGTGATATTTCAAATTAGGATAACAGAAACGAGTGATTAACGAGAGGCTCCTTAAACAGGATCTTCTTTTCGGTTGAGTTTAGTGTGGACATCTTTTAGAATACCATCGATATCTTCGATCAGTTGATTAAGTTTAGTAGAATCTACTTCCACTGGCCCGGACAAATCCTCACCAATAACTTCAGATCCAAGGTAGATTAGACTCCATAAACCGAGAATTTTCAAAACCGGAATCAGCTTTTCACCTGACTGTGTAAGCGAATATTCAACCTTTGCCGGAACAACCGGGTAGACAGTCCTTATAATAATACCATCGTGCTCCATTTCACGGAGCTGTTTTACGAGCATCCTCTCGCTGATTTCCGGAAACTTATGTGAGATATCGCTATACCGTTGAGTTCCATCCTTTAGTGCAATAACGATAAGCAGTTTCCACTTTCCTCCGATAACATTAAGTGCAGACTCTATCCGTCGCCAAAAATCCTTGTTCTTCGTCATAAGAGTAACTATATTTTTTGTTAGCACCTGCTAAAATTGTTAGTATCTGCTATAAATTGACATATATTTGATCTTTATAGAGAAAAAAAGGAGTTGAGGGAATATAGAGATAATACCTGGAATTCACCAAGTCGATGGCGTAAATGGTAATTGTTTTATCATTGTCCGGGATGAACTAACACTTATCGATACTGGAATGCCAAAAAACAGCGCTAAAATAGTTACATATATTCAAGACACTCTGAATCGAAAACCTTCAGATCTCAAAACTATCATCCTGACACACTTTCATATTGATCATGTGGGCGACGCTGATGATATCAAAAAATTGAGCGGTGCGAAGGTAGCTATTCATGAAGCAGATGCAGATTACGTTGCCGGTAGAAAAATTCAGCCTGTACCAAAAGGTGTTATGGGATGGATCTTTAAGTTACTCATCCCCTTATTTTTCGGATCAAGGCCTGTTGAACCGGAGATAAAACTCAAAGATGGTGACACCATCGCTGGTCTCATTTCCATTCATACACCCGGACACACACCCGGGAGTATTTGTCTTTTTGATCCGGCATCAAAAATTCTGTTTGCGGGTGACGTACTGAGGTTTAACGGCAATAAAATCAGAATTGGGCCCTCATCATTAGACCTAAATGAGATAAAACAATCAATCAATAAAATTGCTGCGATCGATTTTGATATCATGTTATCAGGACATGGAATACCTCTTAGGCCCGATGCTTCCGTAAAGGTTCGAGAATTTGCAAAGAGAAATACTTGAAAAATTGATTTCCGGGAGTATAAAAAAAAGTCTATAATGATATGTAAGAATGTCTTGGAAATAAAATGGGCATCGTTCCATGTTTGCCGTTATACACAAGAAATAACAGATAATGGGTTTTAGCAATCTATGGCTATGTAAAACATTTCATTTGAGAGCACTTCTGATAATCGTTGGACTTCTCAAGTTAAATGAAAAATAGAAGATGGAAGCGATTGTTGATGAATTGAAAGAGTAATGCATATCCCATATTGAGCAAATAGACCGGGAAGTAACACCATTAGCCTTCAGAATACCTAACTCCATGTCAGTATTATGGTAACAATGTTGAACAAAAAATATAAATTAATAGATTTCTTCGCAATTAAAAGACCAATGCTTTATTTACTGAGGTCTGGGGATGAAGAATGAATATATCCAACTCTCCGCAACCCACCGAAAGTAAAGATGCATTTGATTGGCATTTTGTGACCCCTTTATACATCGGCTCCGCATTAAATCCTGTCAACACTACATTCATTGCCACTGCATTGGTGCCAATTGCTGCGGCTATTAATGTTCCGGTTGGACAAACTGCTGTTCTGGTCGCAGCACTTTATATGGCATGTATCGTTGCCCAGCCGGCAGCCGGAAAATTATCTGAGGCCTTTGGTCCACGGCGGGTGTTCCTTGCAGGTATTTTCGCTGTACTGGCTGGAGGAGTGCTGGGTGGTTTAGGTCAAGACCTTGTAACGTTGCTTGTATCACGGATCCTGATTGGGGTGGGTACCTCGACCGGATATCCTTCAGCAATGCTGCTGATCCGACAGCGGGCCGAATCAGCCCGGTTGACAGAGCCCCCGGGAGGAGTTCTTGGCGGCCTTGTGATAGCGGGAATGGCAACTGCGGTTATAGGCCTGCCTATTGGCGGATTCCTCGTCGCCGCCTGGGGCTGGCGGAGTGTGTTTTTTATTAACATCCCGCTGGCTCTCGTGGCGCTTATTATGGCTTTTTCCTGGATCCCGCGAGACACCCAATGCAGAAGTGAGAAGACGCTTCGTACCTTGGTCCGCATTGATCTGGCCGGCATCATGGTCTTCAGTGTCACGATGATTGGCCTCCTGGTCTTTCTCATGTCACTGCCAGATCCGAACTGGATTGTATTAGGTGTAACTGTTCTGCTTGGTTTGGCCTTTGTCTGGTGGGAAGGAAAGGTAAGCCAGCCTTTTATTGACCTCCGTCTGTTGGCAGCGAACCAGCCATTGATACTCACCTATGTACGCTTTGCCCTTGCAATGGTGTGCGTCTACACCGTAATGTATGGTGTCACGCAATGGCTTCAGATCGTCAAAAATATTTCATCCGCTGATGTAGGCTTCATTATTTTACCCATGAGTCTCGTATCCATTTTGCTTACGTGGCTGGTCTCGCGACGAAACCTCGTACGAACTCCCCTTATCGCGTCTGCTGTTGCCTGTCTGATAGGGTCTGTAGGTGTATTTTTAGTCACCACGACAACCCCAATAATCTGGATAGTGGTAATCACAGCGGTCTTCGGGATTACTATGGGGATGGGTGCAAGTGCAAACCAGACAACCTTTTACACCCAGGTCACTGCTGATCAGATTGGAACCGCTTCAGGCCTGTTCCGTACCTTTGGGTATATCGGTTCGATTACATCATCGGCCCTTATCGCGATATTTTTTAATCCAAATGTCAGTGACCAGAACTTGCATTTAATTGCTGCAGTAATGGTTGTCCTCAGCGTTGTGGGGTTAATCATTATCATTGCGGACAGGAAAATTATGATGTTAGTTAAAGCATAGTGTGATTCTTCCAGAAGGTATTATAGAGGTTATCTAGGAGATGATTCACACTGGACAAGATGCTTCTATCCTAAACAGCGTCAAAAGGATCACTAGGCATACCTGACCCTTTCCCCAGTCCTTTCATACCTATCTTGTCCAACACCTTTTCTGCCTTCTTTTGCAGTCCGATATACCATCTCTGCATTTCTTCCTCTAGATCATATGCAATAATTTCCGGATTTTGAATCGGAAGAGGCTATAGGGTCCGCCATCGTTGATAGAGTTCAGCCTCTATCGATGGAATGTGACTTTGTATACGCTGTGTCTTCTGGGCTGGGAGCAGATTGAATCGAGTGACTTGAGATTTACATCTTTTGTGAAATCAGGAACATCCATCCCAGCAAGGTCTGGGAGGACAGTGGACTGGATCCAATCATCTAGTTGTGTGGCACTTCCGGGATCAATGAGACGATTGATTGCCCAGGTTACTAGATATTTACCCGGAGAGAGCCCTTCAATGGTTTCAAATCGAGTGGTATATCGGTCAATGATATTGACAACATTGAGGGATTGTGCAATCTTCCACAGGAGTATCACATCGCCAACACCACGACTCTTCAGCGGGAAAATATTTTCAGGAAGAAATCGTTTTGTTTTGGGTTTCGGTACTCTTTCTTATTCCCCTTCTACGCCGAAATTCTGAATTATTTTTTGTTTCACCCGCCATTTTCCCAGACTGACGTAACCTCATAAAGATAGATCCGGTTTCCCCTTTAGATTCGTTGAATCCAACTCATAGTGATCAACTGATTCACCAAGCATAATTAAAAATACGGTTTACTTTCAGAATTAATTTGTTAAAAAATAAGTGAGGTGAAGGATAGAAGATTTTTGAATCACGAGATAGTGATTAAAATCTCTCGGATAGGATGGAATATGATCAGTCACCAGTAATTCTTGCTGCTCAGAAGTACTTGTCTGTAGTAAAAGGCGGATCAATCGATACATGGATGGATATCTGGGCTGATGATGCCGTGGTGGAATTTCCGTATTCCCCGGATCCGTTTCCCCTGCGACTGGAAGGCAAAGATGCTATTTATGCATATTACAAAAATATTGCACCTTTATAATTACGCGAGGAAAACCCCTTTGTAGCTTATCTGTCCTCTGATCCGCTTCGGGGGCAAAAAGCATTCCTTCCTGATGAGGTGTCAGCATCATGAAGGTTCTGGGAATCCTGGGCAGTCCACGCCCGGAAGGCAATACTGCAACACTGTTGCATCATGTTCTACAAGGAGCCGCTGCACATGGTGCTGCAACAACTATCATCTGTGCATCTGACCTGGAAGTTCGTGCCTGTACAAACTGCGATGCATGTAAACAAACCGGGCAGTGTATACAGGACGATGATATGCAGGAGATGTATGATCTCATTGCCGAGTCTGATGGTATTGTTTTTGCATCTCCAAATTACATGGGCGGAATTTCCGGTCATCTTAAGCCCATTATTGACCGGTTATATCTGTATTAGCCCCCTCCTAAAAAGACTAAAAATCAGGGGGTAAATCTAACCCAATTCATCAGGTTCTCTGAAAATTTCACCGGATCTCAAAAAGTGCATTCAAATATTCCTTTATTTTAATAAAAGAAGAAGTTCAAATCGAAAGATCTAAGGTACAAGAAGGAGATTTATTATTTGGTTAAAACAATGAAATCTCCACTCATAGTTGATCCTAAAGATCATAAATGGTTATTGCTCGAAACAGTCATTCGAAATTTCGATAAGCGTAGGGTCGGACAAGAAATCTCTAAAGCTGGAATAAATCCTGTTCCGCTTGCTCGAATCTACCTATCAATCATTTTTGTTGCGATGTTTTTCTCTTTAGATATCACATATGTTATAAGTGAAATTAAGAAACGTCCTCAATTACGTAAATTTCTAAATATTAGGACGGTTCCATCAGCGGATTGGATTTACCGGTTTTCGAGTCAATTTTCAGATGAACAATTCGTTGCATTAACCAATGGAATATTAACCGCAATAAAACCGAAAAAAAGAGTTAAAGAGCCACAAACAATCATAATTGATGGTTCTGCATTATCTATTGATTTGAATTGGTTCCGAAGGAAATACTCAAAATCAAAACTTGATTCATTACCTTATTCCTGGGGGTATTCGCCTTCAAAAGGATATTATATCGGATATAAACTAACCTTGGCAATTAATTCAAAATCATTATTGCCACTGGCTTTTTTGTTGCATTCAGGTTCTCCAAATGATTCTAAAATATTTCCTGAAATCATTGCTGAATTGGTAAGAAGACGAATTTTAAAAGAGAATGATTGTGTAATCCTTGACAGAGGATACTACGCATATGAAAATTATGCTGAACCACTTTTAAATCATAGGATTTTACCGCTTATCATACCAAAAAAGAATCTCAATATCAGAAAACTAAAAAATTTGTTTAATTCATCAATTATTTGGTTTAATTCAATTAGAGCGCTTGAAAACATTGAAAAAATTCAAAATTTACTCCGAAAATTATTTGAATTTCTTAATGACCCTACGGAATGGATTTCTTTACGTTCAAAAATTGAGGATTTATTCAAATTTGGCAAAAAGGCTCTTTCATGGGAATCTTTACATTGTTATACCAAAAAGTCAGTTCAAAAAACCGTAGCATTGAATGCACTTTTATTGGGACTCTTATTATTAACTGATTCAGACATAAAGAAGAGAATTAAACAGGCAGCTGAGTGGTGAGTTGAGGAGGGGGCTATATCTGTATACAACGGTATCTGCTGAAGGAGCATTGCAGACCCGGATTGAGGACCGGAAAAAAGCTGCCCTGCTTGTCACCCAGAATGCTCCACTGGAATATTCACATTATATTGAAGCGTTTACGCCATTGAGGGGGATATTACATCTTATTTTCCAGGGTGAGTTTGATCCGGTTCATGAATCGGTTATGATCCCATTGCTTGTTGCAGCAGGTATGACCGGGCCAAAGAGTGTAGCAGAAAATCCGGGTTTGATAGAGGAAGCGTATACATTTGGATGGAATTTGGTGGTGTAAAAAAAAATCCCAGATTCCGCAGTCCTTTAATAAAAATAATATTTTTCATACTCCGGGCCCAATTGTTTGACAATTTTCCGAATCGTCTCATCCAAATTAAGGACTTTCGTTACGACCTTTCCTTCAATCTTCAAAGATAATTCCCTTACTCTCCTGAACAAAAAGAATACCCATCTCATTGTTGGGTTTTGAGTTGGTTTCCCTGTCTGACTTGGCACACTCTCATTTGACTCTTTCAAACCTTTTCGGAGTTTATATTCAGATACTGCATACACGTACAA